>DASPSM010000069.1:0-3063 GCA_035623955.1 Planctomycetaceae bacterium | reverse complement strand
GGCGGACGGCCCGAGCTGGCCGACGAGCGCGGCGATGTCGGAAAAGCTCGTGTACTCGATCGATTTCAGAGTGGCGCCGGGAGCGGCCCTTGGAGCGGCGTTCGTGCCCGGACGAATGCCGAGAAAATTGTCGCCGAGAGGGCTCACACTGGCGATTTCGGCCTGACTGTCGGTCTTCACCGGCACGTCGGGCTTGACCGCAAACTCCACTACCATCCGGGTGCTGTCATGCGGGTCGCTGGTGACTTTGGACACATGGCCGATCGCCGGACCGCCGGCGTAGCGGACTTGAGAGCCTGGCTCGAGGCCACCGGCATTCTTGAAGTATGTGCGATAGGTAACGTCGCCGCTGTTGATGCGGCCGGACATCATGAAAATCGTGACGATGATCAGGACGACAGCCACGATTACAAACAGTCCGACCAGCGCTTGTTCTTTCTTCGCGTCCATTTGCCTTCTTTGGCTTCGCCCCTGCCCGCCCCCAGAACATGCGGCGGGAGCTCTCAAAGTGCCGGGGAGTATATCACGGCGACCGCCCCTCGCCAGTTCATTGACGCTCGGGCGGAATCTCCCCTGTCAGCATTTGCAGATAGTCGATTTCGGCGGTCAATTCCTTCTCAGGCACCCGGTCGAGGAACTGCCGCACTCGCGGCTGATCACTGGCCTGAAGCTCGGCCGGAGTTCCGTCGGCAACGATCTGGCCCTTGATCAGCAGGATCATGCGATCGGCGATCAGAAACGCGCTGGCCAGCTCGTGCGTCACGACGAGAATCGTGATGTGGAACGCCTGTTTCAGTTTTACGATCAGGTCGTCAATGCCCGCCGCGATGATCGGGTCGAGACCTGCGGATGGCTCGTCGAAAAAGAGGATTTCCGGGTCCATGGCCAGGGCCCGCGCAATGGCCGCGCGCTTCTTCATTCCGCCGCTCAATTGCGCGGGCATGTAGTTTTCGAAGCCTGAGAGACCGACCTGGTTGAGCTTCAGACGAACCATGATGTCGATGGTTGATTCGTCGAGCTGCGTGTGCTCACGCAGCGGGAGCGCAACGTTTTCGGCCACGGTCATCGAGCCGAAGAGCGCGCCGCTCTGAAAAGACATCCCCATTTTCTTGCGCAGATCGTCCCGCTCGGCTTCCGGCATGCAGGCAAAATCCTTGCCGTGAATCCAGATGCTTCCGCCGCTGGGATTTTCGAGGCCAACAAGCGTGCGCAGGAGCGTACTCTTGCCGGAGCCGGAACCGCCGAGGATCACAAGCGTCTGGCCGGCGGGCGCGTCAAAGTTGATGCCATGGAGAATTTCGCGGTCTCCGTATCTCACGCGCAAGTCGCGCACCGAGATCGCAGCAGAATCGCGATCGGCCGGCGGTCCGCTTTTCGGGATCAGTTCACCTGCCATTTTCCGAGCTCGCCTCCGTGTTATCGCGGCGCCGTAATGTAAAAGATCGACGTGAAAACCAAATCCATCACGATGCAGAGAAAAATCGATTTGACGACGGCTGCCGTGGTCGATTTGCCCACCTGCTCGGACCCCAGACCAGTCGTAAAGCCTTCCTGGCAGCCGACAGCCGTAATCACGACCGCGAACATCACGCTCTTCACCAGGCCGATGAAAATGTCCCGGCGGACCATCGCCTCGATCGTAGCCTGAAAATACGTGCGCCAGGTGAACCCGGCGCTCATGACTCCAAACACGCCGCCGCCCACGACGCCCATGAAGTCCGACCATGTCGTCAGACAAGGCATCATGAGGAGCATCGCCACCAACTTGGGAGCGACCAGGAAATGCACGGGTTCGAGCGCCATCGTTTCCAGCGCGTCGATTTCCTCATTTACTTTCATCGTGCCGATTTCAGCGGCGAATGCCGATCCCGACCGCCCGATGACCACCACGGCCGTCATCAACGGACCGAGTTCGCGGGTCATGGAGAGGGCCACCGTACCCGCAACGAGATGAAGCGCGCCCAACCGGCGGAGTTCGTACGCGGCCTGTAGAGCGAGAATGAGTCCCACAAAAAAGGAAATCAGAGAGACCACGGGGACGGCCTGCACGCCGACCGCCATCGCCTGGTGGACTGCGCGGCCATACCGCACCTTCTTCCCGCGGAAGGGATCGACGAAAACGGCGCGAGCGGCTCCGCCCGTGAGGCGGACGAGCTGGCCCACATACGCCAGACTGTCGATGGTGATTTCGCCGATTTCTTGTGCGAATGGCATTGTCGAGCCTGGAGGGATTGCGCCCGGCTGATCACGCAGTTGCGGTTTCGTCCGCGACGGACTCAGCCGGTCGCAGGGCCGCCTTTGCCGCGCAGGGCGTCTTCCTCTGTTTCGTAGACCTCGAACACCTTGATCAGCCGCGTCAATTCCAGGACTTCGCGCGTGGTTTTGCTCAGTCCATAGAGCGCAAATCCGCTCTTGAGATCGCGCGAAAGTTTCAAGCCCTCGACCAGCGAGGCGACGCCGGCGCTATCGATGTACTTTACTTTCGCCAAATTCACGATCAGACGCGGCACGCGCTTCGACTTCAAAAGATCGAGGAGCATCTTTCGGATCGTGGGCGAGTTATAAAGCGTGATGTCGCCGATTACATCGAGAATCGTGGCGGTTTCAATCTGCCGTGTGGATAGTTCCATGGATTGTCCCGGCCAAGGGTGACCAGTGTTTTTGCCAGAGATTCCGCCGCGATGCAACCATTTTTGGCGCGACCCCGCGTGGCAGGCGGACCTATCGGACCAGCCGAGCCTAGTACGCTCCGCCCGGGCCGCCGGTCCTACTTGCGATGATCGAGAGGAATGTAGCTGCGCAAGTCGTAGCCGAGATAGACCTGCCGGGGACGCGAGATTTTCTGTTCGGGATCGAGCAGCATCTCTTCCCACTGTGCAATCCAGCCGGAAGTGCGTGGGATCGCGAACAGGACCGGGAACATCGTGACAGGGAATCCCATGGCCTGATAGATCAGGCCTGTGTAGAAATCCACGTTGGGATAGAGACGGCGCGTCACGAAATATTCGTCCTCGAGCGCAATCCGTTCGCACTCGAGCGCGATGTCGATCAGTGGGTTGCGGC
>DASPSM010000054.1:0-4022 GCA_035623955.1 Planctomycetaceae bacterium | reverse complement strand
CTGCGAATGAACCTCGCGAGCGGCCCGCACAAGTTCTCCGCTGCGTTCAAGAACGCGCCCCTCGAGCCGCCCGCCCCGCCGGCCCTCCCCCGACTCGCTGCCGCCCGCCGCGACGCGAAAGCGGCCGAGCGCGTCAAGCCGGCACGCGAGATCGAGCTGAGCCGGCTGGAGCTGGAGGGGCCGTTTGCGATCGATCCTCGCGATCCGGCGCTGGCTTCGATCGAGACCCGCAAGCGAATTCTGGCCGCCGATCCGGCAGAGAATGACCCGCTTGCCGAGCGCGCGGCTCGTGTCCTCACGCGCTTTGCGAGGCGTGCCTTCCGTCGGCCCGTCGAGAGAGCCGAAATCAAGCCGTATGTCGACCTGGCGATCGCCTCGGCACCCGACGGACCGCTCGACCGCGCGGTGCAGACGGGCGTGACGGCCATTCTGGTGTCGCCGCACTTCTTGTTTCGCGTCGAGCAGCCGGGCAGTCCCGCCGAGGGAAAGGGTCCCGTCCCGATCGGCTCGTTCGAGCTGGCGTCGCGTCTGTCGTACTTTTTGTGGAGCAGCATGCCGGACGACGAGCTGTTCCGCCTGGCGGCCGACGGATCCCTCCAGCGGCCCGATGTTCTCGCGTCGCAGGTGCGGCGAATGCTGAAGGACGCGAAGTCGCAGTCGCTGGTGACGAACTTCGCCGCCCAGTGGCTCAACCTGGCATTGTTGGATCTGGCTCGTCCGAGCTCGAAGGTCTTCGAGGCGTTCGACAGCGATTTGCGTCGCGACATGCGCCGCGAGACGGAGCTGTTCTTCCAGAGCCTTGTCCGCGACGATCGCCACCTGCTCGATCTGCTCACCGGCAAATACACGTTTCTCAACGAGCGGTTGGCCCGGCTCTACGACGTCAAAGGCGTGACAGGCGAGAAATTCCGCGAGGTCTCGTTGGAGGGATCGCCCCGGGCCGGCGTGCTCACGCAGGCGAGCATCCTCACCCTGACGTCGCAACGAACTCGCACGTCGCCCGTCAAGCGGGGCAAGTGGATCCTGGAGACGATCCTGGGGGAAGGGCCGCCTCCGGCTCCGGCCAACGTGCCCGAATTCTCCGAGACAGAGAAAGCCAACCCCGACGCGTCGCTTCGCGAGCAGCTCACCTTGCACCGAAAGAGCGCCTCGTGCGCTATTTGTCACAAAATCATGGATCCGCTGGGACTCGGACTGGAGAATTTCGACGGAATCGGTCGATGGCGCGAGAAGGACAAGGATCGCCCCGTCGATGCCAGCGGCACCCTGCCCAGCGGCGAGTCGTTCCGGGGGCCCGTCGAGCTGATCGCAGTGCTGACCAAACGTCAGGACGTGTTCCGCCGGCACTTTGCCGAAACGCTACTGGCGTATGCGCTCGGACGGGGCGTGGAGTATTATGACCGCTGCGCCATCGAGCGGATCGTGGACGGCACGCGTCGCGGCGGCGATCGCTTTTCGGCACTCGTGATCGAGATCGTCCAGAGCGATCCGTTTCTCTTGCGACGTGGAGGCGGAAATCAAAATGAGCGGTAAAGACTCTCGGGCCGCAGGCTACAGCCACCTGGGCTCGCTCGCGCAGGGCGGCCTGCCGCGGCGAACGTTTTTGCGCGGAGCCGGCGTGGCCCTGGCGCTCCCCTGGCTCGAAGCGATGCTGCCCCGATCGGCGGCCGCCGCCACCCACGCGGCGGCCTCCGGCAAGCCTCCCGTGCGGATGGCCTTTCTGTTTACGCCCAACGGAGTGATCCCTTCGGTCTGGGAGCCGAAAGAGATCGGCGCGAATTACACGCTGCCTCCCACTCTCGAACCGCTGGCTCCCCACAAGGCCGAGCTGCTGGTGCTGAGCGGCTTGTCGCAGCACCGGGCCTACGCCTTGGGAGACGGGCCGGGCGATCACGCCCGTTCGGCGGCGACCTTCCTGACGGGCGCTCATCCCTATAAGACGGCCGGCGCCAACATTCGCGTCGGCGTCTCGGTCGATCAGATCGCGGCGGAGAAGATCGGCCGCCACACGCCGCTCCCCTCGCTGGAGCTGGGCATCGACCATGGGGCGACGGCGGGGAACTGCGACTCGGGGTACAGCTGCGCGTATTCTTCGTGTATTTCGTGGAAGACGGCCACCACGCCCATGGCCAAAGAGGTCAATCCCAGGCTCGTCTTCGAACGGATGTTCGGCAGCGGCAACGTCGGGCCTCAGGAGCGCGAGCGACGCAACTTTCTCCGCAAGAGCATCCTCGACCTGGTCCGCGAAGATTCGGATCGACTGAACAAAAAACTGGGACTGGCCGACCGTCGCAAAATGGACGAATACACCAGCGGCGTCCGCGAGCTGGAGACGCGGATCGAACTGGCCAGCCAGGCCGCCACCCGACGGCCCGCCGACGCGAACGTGCCGGTCGGCATCCCCGAAGACTTTGCGCAACACGTCGGGCTGATGTTCGAGTTGTTGGCCCTGGCTTTCCAGACCGACATCACGCGCGTGGCCACTTTCATGTTTGGAAACGAAGGGAGCAACCGCGGCTATTCCATGGTCGGAGCCAAGGACGGTCACCACGCGCTGTCGCATCATCGCAACAGCCAGGAGATGATCGCGCAGCTCAAGCGGATCGATCGCTATCTGGTCGGGCACTATGCGGCGTTCCTCACCCGGCTCCGCTCGATTCGAGAAGGGGAGGGGACGCTTCTGGACAATTGCATGGTGCTCTACGGCAGCGGCATCAAGGACGGCAACGCCCACACGCACGACGATCTGCCGATCCTCTTGGCCGGACGCGCCGGCGGCAGCCTCCGCCCCGGCCGTCATCTGAAGTTCGCCAAGGAAACGCCCCTCAACAACCTCTTCCTGTCGATGCTCGAACGCATGGGCGCGGACACGCCCCAGGTGGGAGACAGCACAGGCACGCTCAAGGGGCTCGAGGGCTAGCGCGCCGGCGGGTCGCCAACGAATGCACCCCTCACCCCCGGCCCCTCTCCCGCAAGGAAAGAGGGGGGAAAAAGGCCAGCGCACACTGCATCTTGAGCGACGGGGGCAAGAGCGCTAGCGCTCACACGTCTTTCGAGTAAGGCATCGCCTGCAAAATCTTCCCCCCTCTCCCCTTGCGGGAGCGGGGCTGGGGGTGAGGGGTGTTCGCAATTGCTCTCAAACGCGCGCTCATAGCAAAGCACGATAAGCTCCTCGGTTCGCGTCCCGATGGACCGCAGAACTGAGCACTGAGCGGACGGGTGGCTGGGGTCGAGCCGCCAGGCGAGCCCCCAGGTGTTTGCAGCAGTGACTTACAGCATTGCGTTGGAGCACTGGGGGCGGCGATGACGCCGACCCCAGCCACTCGACTGCAGAACTGAGCACTGAGCGGTTGCGCCGACCGCGTGCGAGTGCACAATATCTTTGATTCGGCGAAAATTCGCCGATATGATGAATTCACTCGCATACCGCGGCGCTGGTCGGCCGCCGGTTGGAGTTTCCTCATTCGCTATCTTCACGCCGCCATCGTTCGGATCCGCGGCGACTCATTTTGTCGGCTTCTTATCACGAAGGAGTAGTCCCGCCCATGGTAAGCAAACTACGAGCTGCGCTCGCGCGGCGAAAGCCGAACGGCAGCGGCGCGAATCGACGGACTCTTGTGCAAGCTGTCGCGACGCTCTTCGCGGCAACGGCGCTCTTTGCCCTGGTCGGCTGCGACAAAATCCCGACCTGGAGCGAGATCGTCAACGGCAAGAAGAAAGACGCCGCCCCGCGGCCTGCCGCGCCGGTTGCCAAGCAGGCCGAAGCGCCCAAGGCCGCGCCCGCTGTGCCGAAGCCTCCGGAGCCGCCCAAGAAGACCTCGCAGGAAACGATCGCCGAGTGGAAGACGACGCCAACCAACCGGCGGACGGACGCGATGCTTGCGGCGCTGGCCTCCTTTCCCGAAGCGCGCGACCAGATCACCGTGCTCGAGTTGCAACTCAGTCCGATCAGCGACGCCGGCATGGCCGAGCTGCCGAAATTCGACAAGGTCGAAAGATTGAATATCAGTAATGTCAATTAC
>DASPSM010000023.1:0-5562 GCA_035623955.1 Planctomycetaceae bacterium | reverse complement strand
CCGTTAGTCCTTCGTCAGCGACCAGCGGAGGTATTCTTCGATGAACGGGTCGAGTTCGCCGTTGAGGACGCTGGTGGGGTTGCCTGACTTCTGGCCGGTGCGGGTGTCTTTGACGAACTGGTCGGGGTGCAGGACGTAGTTGCGGATCGTTTCCCCGCCGAAGCCGATCTTTGATT
Organism: Planctomycetaceae bacterium; assembly: GCA_035623955.1. Classification (GTDB taxonomy): domain Bacteria; phylum Planctomycetota; class Planctomycetia; order Planctomycetales; family Planctomycetaceae; genus DASPSM01. The sequence continues at coordinate 5,386 of DASPSM010000023.1, read as the reverse complement.
TTTGCCCGCGGCGGGCCGCCGCCTCGGCCGCCTTTTTTTCGCGGTCGAGCTGGTAGAGCTTGGCGACGAGCATCTTGCGGGCCAGGGCCCGGTTCTTGTGCTGGCTGCGCTCGTTCTGGCACTGCACGACGACGTTCGTCGGCAAGTGGGTGAGCCGGATGGCCGAGCTGGTCTTGTTGACGTGCTGACCGCCGGCCCCGCCCGCGCGATAGGTGTCCTCGCGGACGTCGTTGGCGAAGTCGACTTCGATCACCGTTTCGTCGTCGATGGCGGGCGTCACGTCGACCGCGGCGAACGACGTGTGCCGGCGCCCGGCCGAGTCGAACGGGCTGATTCTGATGAGACGATGGTTGCCCGTCTCGCCCTTCAGGTAGCCGAAGGCGTAGTCGCCGCGGATGGCCAGGATCGCGTTGCGGATGCCGGCCTCTTCAGCGGGCGACTTGTCGACGAGCTCGCGCTCGAAGCCGTGATCCTCGGCCCAGCGGTCGTACATTCGCAGCAGCATCTCGGCCCAGTCAGCCGAGTCGGTCCCCCCTTCGCCCGCTTGAATCGATACGTACGCCCCCATCGCGTCGGCGGGGTCGGACATTGTCGCGTGCAGCTCGACCGCGTCGACCTTCGGACCGATGGCTTCGAGGGCCGACTTGAATTCGACCTCGCTCTCGCCAGAGGGATCCTCCTCGGCGAATTCCATCAGCACGCCGAGGTCGTCGAACTGCGAGAAGAGTTCCTTGACGGGCTTGATGGAGTTGGTGAGTTGCCGCAGCTCGGCGACGAGTTTTTGGGCCTTTTCGGCGTCGTCCCAGAAGCCGGACGCCGCCATGGTCTGGTTGATTTCGTCGGAGCGTTTTTGCTTTTGATCGTAGTCAAAGAGAGTCCCGCAGATGGACGATCCGGCGACTGATGTCTTGATAGGACTGTTTGAGTTCACTGTTCATGCGGGGCTCCTTGGGTCAACTCGCCCGGCGATTGCGGGCAGCGAATTATAGGGGGCGAGGGGAAGACCCGCTACTCGGCTCACTTCGGCGGGTCGGGGGTTGAGAACCCGCCGAACAACTGAGAACGACGGGCCGGAAGAACCGCTTACTGCGTGCGCGGCTCCTTTCGATTCTGGCTGGCCGAGATCTGCCGTGCGGCCCCCGTTTGCGGTATGTTGGCCTACCATGACCGCGTCTTCATCGGTGGCCCTGGGCTTGGATTTTGGGACCGAATCGGTCCGCGCGCTGCTCGTCGATTTGCAAGGAAACGAGCACGGCTCGGCGGTCGTCGATTATGCCCACGGGCAAATCACCGAGCGACTCCCCACAACCGGTGCGTCGCTCCCCGCGGATTTTGCACTGCAGCACCCGCTCGATTGGATTGACTCTGCGGCGGCGGCCGTACGAGCCGCGCTGGCAACGAACCAGATCGATCCCTCTCGCGTACTGAGCATCGGCGTCGATTTCACGAGCTGCACGATGTTGCCCACGCTCGCGGACGGAACACCACTCTGCGTCGATTCCAAATGGGCGGCCGAGAAATTTGCCTGGCCCAAACTCTGGAAGCACCACGGCGCGAAATCGCAGACCGACCGCTTCAATGCGGTCGCGCGTGAACGCCAGGAACGCTGGCTCGAACGTTACGGCGGCACCATCGGTTTGGAGTGGTTTTTCCCCAAGATTCTCGAAACGCTCGAGAAGGCTCCGGCGGTTTACGATGCGACGGCGATCTGGATCGAGGCGGGAGATTGGTTCGTCTGGCAGCTCGTCGGAGGGAACGCGGCCCAGTTGCCCCGCTCGACGTGCCAGGCGGGATACAAGGCGTTTTGGCATTCGCACGACGGCTTCCCGTCTGCCGATTTCTTTCGGGCCGTGCATCCGCGACTGGGAAATGTCGTGTCCGAGAAGATGCCGGGCCGATTCCTCGCGCCCGGGCAACAGGCGGGACGGCTGACCGAATCGATGGCGCAGCGGTTCGGGCTGCGGACCGGCATCCCCGTCAGTGCGGCCATCATCGATGCGCACGCCGGCGTGCCCGGCGCGGGAGCGGCGGAGCCCGGCACACTGGTGATGGTGCTCGGCACCAGCAGCTGTCACATGCTCAACGCAATCGTCGAGCGCCCGGTGCCCGGAGTTGCCGGGATCGTCGAAGGGGGAATCCTCCCGGGATACTTCGGCTACGAGACGGGCCAGGCCGCCGTCGGCGACGCGTTCGACTGGTTTCGCCGACTCGTCAACGAGCCAAACTTCGAGAAGCTGACGCAGGCGGCCCGCGCGTTGCCGCCCGGCGCGGACGGCGTGCTGTGTGTCGATTGGTTCAATGGCTGCCGCACGCCTTTGATGGATGGATCGCTGAAGGGGGCCTTTTCCGGCCTGACGCTGGGGCACACCGCTGGCCACTTGTATCGCGCTTTGATGGAAGCCTCGGCGTTCGGATTGAAGTGGATCGTCGAACTGCTTCGTAACAGCGGCGTGCCGGTCGAACGATTTGTGGCAACCGGGGGGCTGCCCCACCACAATCCTCTGCTTGTGCAGATTTATGCCGACGTGCTGGGCGAGCCGATTGGCGTTCACCCGTCGAAGCACGGGCCGGCGCTGGGCGCGGCGATTCTCGGCGCATTGGCCGCCGGGCGCGAGGCGACTGGATTTTCGGACTCGTCGCAAGCGATCGCCGCGATGGCCCAGCCCCGCGCGACCCAGGGGGAACGGGCGATGCGGATCGTCTCGCCCAATCGCAACGCCACGACTTCCTACAAAAAGCTGTATGACAGATACCGCAGCTTTGGCGAATTGCTGCGCAGGCCGCTTCCGGGAGGGTGAAGCGTCCGCCAGGTTTGGTTCCGCCCGTCGCTGGCATAATGGCGAGTTCAGAAGGTTGCTCTCAGGAAGAAATGACGGACACGAGGCGAACAGAACACCTTTGATTCCAGGAACCAGGAATGGCCACAGAATCTGAAGCCGCGCTCTCCAATGGCAAACAGCGAAAACCGAGCCGCCTTCCCAAGAAGCACGTTTACCTTGTCGCCAGCGGCGATCTGCGGCTCTCGGCCAATCAAAAATGCTGGCCGGCTCAGAAAGAAATGGAGGACGCGCTCACCCGGGCGATCGAAGCCGAAGGTTACAAGGTCGTTCGGGCACACTCGTACTGCGAGACGGCGGGGCACGGGTTCATCGCGTCGCAGCGCGAGGGGATGCGCGTCTTCTCGCAGCTTGATCCGAAGGCGCCGCTGATCGTCGCAGAGGCCGTCTGGCAATACTCGCATCACGTGCTGAGCGGCTTGATGACCCACCGCGGCCCGATTCTGACCGTCGCCAACTGGTCGGGAACGTGGCCGGGGCTAGTCGGCATGCTGAACCTCAACGGGTCGCTCACAAAAGCGGGGGTCGAGTATTCCACGCTCTGGAGCGAGGCTTTCACCGATGAGTACTTCACGTCGCGCCTGCATGACTGGCTCCGCAAAGGGAAATGCACGCACAAGACGCGGCACGTCATCCCGCTGAAAAAGGCGAGGCTCCGCTCCAAGGAGCGGCGGCTCGGTGAAGAGCTGGCAAAGACCCTGCAAACGAACAAGGCGATTCTGGGCGTTTTTGACGAGGGGTGCATGGGGATGTTCAACGCCATCATCCCTGACCGTCTGCTCAACGAAATCGGCGTCTTCAAGGAGCGGCTGAGCCAGTCGGCGCTCTACTACGAGTCGGGCCGCGTCAGCGACGCCGAGGCCGACGCCGTCCGCAAGTGGATGGAAGACCGCGGCATGAAGTTTCAGACGGGCAGCCGTCACGAGGAGGATCTCACCGATGACCAGATCCGCCAGCAATGCAAGATGTACATCGCCGCGGTGAGGCTGGCCGACGACTTCGGCTGCGACGGCATCGGCATCCAGTACCAGCAAGGCCTCAAGGATCTCATGCCTGCCAGTGACCTGGTCGAGGGGACGCTCAACAACGCCGAACGGCCGCCGGTGAGGAGTCGCGACGGTGCTCGTGAACTCTATCCCGGCGCGGCGATCCCCCATTTCAACGAGGTCGACGAATGCGCGGGGCTCGACGCACTGATGACGAATCGCGTCCACAAGGCGCTCGGGCAGCCCGTCGAGACGACGCTGCATGACGTCCGCTGGGGTGACGAAGACCGCTCGGGCACGGTGCCCGATTACGTCTGGGTTTTCCTGATCAGCGGATCGGCGCCGCCCGCGCATTTTGGCGGCTGGCATCATGCCGACGGACATCGGCAGCCGGCGATGTATTTCCCGAACGGCGGCAGCACGCTGCGCGGGATCAGCAAACCGGGCGAGATCGTCTGGTCCCGGATCTTCGTGGAAGACGAGTCGCTCAAGATGGATCTGGGCCGCGCCAAGGTCGTCCAATTGCCGCGGGCTGAGACAGAGCGTCGATGGAATCTGACGACCTCTCAGTGGCCGATCATGCACGCCGTGACGTACGGCGTCAGCCGCGACCAGATGATGGCCCGCCACAAGGCCAATCACATTCAAGTGGCCTATGCCGATACAGCCGACGAAGCCGACCGGGCGATGAAGACCAAAGCAGCCATGGCCGACGCGCTGGGAATGGAAGTCTGCCTCTGCGGCACCGACGCCTTGGGTCGCCGGTGGGACAAGTGATTGATGGTCTTAAGGAGTCACGCACGAAACGACATTTTGCATGTGCGTCGCAACTGCTTGGAGAGCGAGCTTGGCTGGAGCGTCGATTGTGGAATCGTTGCCGCGTTCAGTTTCCTAAGCCGACGGCACTGCCGTCGTTCCGGAACGACAGCGAAGCTGTCGGCTTGGGAAATGTGTGCCCCAACTCGAATTCCGATGCGCAACGTTCAACCAGTGTTGCATGGGTGACTTGCACGCGCAGTGCAAACTGCTGTTCGTGCGCGGCTCTTAGGAGACGGCGGCCCGGACGGCCGCCATCGCGTCTGCGCACAGGGCGCGGGCGCGCGCCTCGTCCGGCGCTTCGGCGATCACACGCAGAATGGGTTCGGTGTTGCTCGCGCGGACCTGCACCCAGCGGTCCGGCCAGTCGAGGCGCAGGCCGTCGCCGCGGACCGCCGTCGCGTCGGGATATTGTTTTTCGAGGGCCTGGCAGGCGAGCACAACGCGGTCGGCCGGGCACGCGAGCTTGTCCTTGACGATCGAGTACGAAGGGAACGAATCGACCCAATCGGCCAAGGTCTGCTGTTCTGTCGGGGAGCCGCTGGCTAGCCCCGCGGCGACGTAGGCCATGCCGACCAGGCTGTCGCGAACGTAGCCCACGCGCGGGTCGATGACGCCGCCGTTTCCTTCGCCACCAAACACGGCGCCGACTTCTCGCATCCGCGCGACGACGTTCGCCTCGCCAACCGCCGAACGATGAAAAGGGCATTGATGCCGCGCGGCGATATCCGCCGACAGGCGGCTCGT
>DASPSM010000899.1:0-4260 GCA_035623955.1 Planctomycetaceae bacterium | reverse complement strand
CCAGCGTAATTCTGGGCGAGTCGTTGGTTGGCACGAAGAAAATCGGCTTCCTGATCGCGGGGGCCGTGATGGGTTCGGTCCTCTTTCGCCTGCTGGTGGCGATCGCCCTGCGTTGGGGCCTGAATCCAAACGATCTCAAGCTGATTACAGCGGCGTTCGTATTTGCGGCGCTCGTCTTGCCGAGGTTCATCACGCGGGGCTCCCAACTGGTGCGGAGAGAGCGGAGTGCTTGAGATCACCGACGTCAAAAAGACGTTCCACGCCGGCACGCCAAACGAAGTGCGCGCCTTACGGGGAGTGAGCCTCTCGCTCGGGCGGGGTTCGTTCGTCTGCGTGATCGGCACGAATGGCTCGGGGAAGTCGACGCTGCTCAACGCCGTCGCGGGGGCGTTCCTGGTCGATTCTGGACGCATTCGCCTCGACGGCACCGATATCACGCGCTGGCCCGAGCACCGCCGGGCCAGGTTCATCGGCCGCGTGTTTCAGGATCCTTTCAGCGGCACGGCCCCTTCGATGACGATCGCCGAGAACCTCGCCTTGGCGGCGAAGCGCGGGAAGCGACGAGGACTCAGGTGGGCGTTGACCCCCGGTCGTCGCGGCGATCTCCGCGACCGAGTCGCGGCGATGGGCCTCAATCTCGAAGACCGGCTCAACAATCCCATCGGCACGCTCTCCGGCGGACAGCGCCAATCGCTCACGCTCTTGATGGCCGGGCTGATGAAGCCCTCGTTGTTGCTGCTCGACGAGCATACGGCCGCGCTCGATCCCAAGAGTGCCGACCAGGTGATCCGGCTGACGCAGGAATTCATCAGCCGCGATAAGCTCACCACGTTGATGGTCACGCACTCGATGCAGCAAGCGGCGTTTCTGGGCGACCGGGTGATCATGATGGACCGCGGCCAGATTGCCTTCGACATCTCGGGCCAGTCGAAACGCCGGTTGCGGCCCGAGGACCTTCTGTCGCGATTCGAAGACCTCCGCCGGGCCAACCAGCTCGACGAAACCGCAGCCGAGATCCTGCGGGCGCAGTATGTGTGAGAGACAGGCGGCAGAGCCCGAGACGTTCTATGAGCCAATTAATTCCATCTCACTCTGTGCCCGGAATCCTCTTTCGCCATTTCGGCTTGGGAACCCTGCTGATTCTCGGCGCCGCTGCTGTGCTCCTCTTTTCCGATCCGCGCTGGCATCGCGAGCAGCGTTCGTCCGATGCGCCCAAAAAGGTGGCGGTCTTCAACTATGTCACCGTGCCCACGCTCGAAGACGGCGAAGCCGGCGCGGTGGCCGGGCTGAAGGAGGCGGGTTTCGTCGAAGGCGAAAACCTTACGCTCTCGCGCTACAACGCCGAAGGGGACCGGTCGACGGCAATCATGATTTCCAAAGAGATTGTCGGCGGCGACTTCGATTTGATTCTGACGCTCTCCACGCCCGTGCTGCAGTCGTTGGCTGCCGCGAATCTCGACACACGGCGGACGCATGTGTTCACTCTGTCGACAGACCCCTGGGGAGCCGGCGTCGGCATCAGCCGCGAAAATCACTTGGAGCATCCGCCGTACATGACCGGAGAGGGATCGATCCCGCCCATCGGGCGACTCTTCGAGATGGCCCGCGAGGCCAATCCCGGGCTCAAAAAAGTTGGCGTCGTCTGGAACCCGGCCGAGTCAAACTCGGAAGCCGCGGTCAAACTCGCCCGCGCGATCTGCAAGAAGCTAAAGATCGAGCTGGTGGAGATGAACGTCGATTCGTCCTCCGGCGTGCAGGACGCGACGCGGGCGCTCATCGCCCGCCAGGTGGAAGCAATCTGGACCGGGGGCGACGCTACCGTAGCCGCGGCGCACGACACGCTGATCAGCACCGCGGCCAACGGGGGTGTGCCGGTCTTTTCGAGTCTGGTTAGCAACGTGAAGGGGGGCGCGCTGTTCTCGCTTGGCCCCGACTACTACGAGGTCGGGCATGCCGGCGGCCTCTTGGCGGGCCGCGTCCTTAAAGGGGCCGATCCGGCGACGATTCCGGTCGACAACTTCGCTCCGCAGGTGCTGGCTCTCAATCTGGTCACCCAGGAGAAGTATCAGGCGAAGTGGCACTTTGGAGCCGACTGGGCCAAACGCGCGAGGTTGGTCGTTGATCAGTCAGGGGCCCACGACATCAAGCAATCACCGCCGAGCGCTCGGGGGTCAAGCGCCGGCTAAGCAATAAGTTCCACCGGAACGCGACAAACGGCCCTTCTCTCGAGCAGATCGTGTCGCCCAACAAAAGAGCCCACGGGTTTTTCCGTGGGCTCGCGTCGACTTCGTCGAGTCGCGCTTGGCTTATTCGTCGATGCCGAGGCGATACCGGAGCTGCTGGAACTGCTCGAAGTATTCCTCGCTCGACGAGTGAACGTGTTCCGCCTCGGTGATGAACTTGATCTCTTCGTCGCAGCGGACGCCGTAATTGCGGAAGACCTGCTCAAAGTCCCCGAGGTTCTTGCCGTACATGATCAAGAGCTTGTGCTCGTCGAACTGCACTTCAAACGGGATCCGCGGGTTGAGGACCGCGACTCCCAGGCACCCGTCGTTGAGCAACAGATCTTCGAAATCGTAGAGCGTGCTCTTGAGCACCGGGAGGTCGATGCTTTCGCGATAGAGATCCTGGTGACCGCTGTTCCGCTCGTGGCTCGTCTCGAGCACCATGTCGACCTCGGTCCCCAGCGGATCCAACAGGTCGAAGAACAGGTCGAGGACGCTTTCCTTGGAGGCGGCTCCCATCAGCACGGGGATTCTGATTCCCGTTTCGGCATCCTGGTACACGTCGTGACGGTAGCCCGACTGAGGAACGACTTGCAGATCGTAGGAGGGACGGACCGCGTCGGTGAGCACGAAGTTGCCGTACCGCGCGATGTTCAAGTGGGCCTCGAGCTGCTCCTCGGAGACGTTCTGAAAACTGCTCCGCTGAGGCGGGATGGCCCCCTCTCGATCGGTGTTGGGCAAGAACCGTTGCAAGAAACTCATCAGTCGACTTCCCCAAAAAGGGCGAACCAGTCTGCGTTGAGGCGCCTGGCTCGGGCGGGGCGACCCGGTCCCACGACGTTAAGGAACTGTAGCACGCAATTTCGGTCGCAAGCGCGGTGGCCACTTCGCGTTGGTTTTTTTCCCGCCTCGGCCCGGCAAGGCGGCCCGCTCATGCCAACTACAGCAACCTGCACGGGCGCGCAACCAGTCCGTTTCTGACGGTCACAACGCTTCGGACCGGTGCGGCGGGCAACGGACCGGCAGCGGCCGACCGACCCCTAAGTGCCGTCCAGAACGCATCATCGCTATCCGCGGAGATTCGCCGATCCCCAGCGCCAGTCAGGCTAAGCCGGCGCCTCCCCAACTCGTCTACCTGCCGTTTTCCAGCCGCGTTATACTCCCCGCCCGCTCTGGCAGGAGACGACTTCCTATGCGCACGATCGCCGTCATGAATCAAAAAGGGGGCGTCGGCAAGACGACCACCAGCGTCAACCTGGCGGCGGGATTGGCGCGGGCCGGCCGCCGCGTCTGCCTGATCGACCTCGATCCGCAGGGGCACGCGTCGCTGCATCTGGGCGTCGAGGCTGTGGGCGAGGTGCCAACCATCTACCAGGTCTTCGCCGGTCAAAAGACGATGGCGCACGTGCGGCGGATGGTGGCGAGCAACTTGTGGGTGGTGCCCTCGAACATCGATCTGGCGGCAAGCGAACTGGAGCTGGCCGACGTCGAGGGGCGCGAGTTGATCCTCCGCCAGGCGCTCGACGCGTTCCTTCAGGGCGAGCCTTACGACTACGTGCTGATCGACTGCCCGCCGTCGCTCGGCGTGTTGACCGTCAACGCGCTGTGCGCCGTGCGCGAGATGTTTATTCCCCTGCAGCCCCACTTCTTCGCGCTGCAGGGACTCTCGAAGCTGCTGGAGACGACGGCGCTGATCACGCGGCGACTCAACCGCGGACTGCGCGTCACGGGAGTCGTCCTTTGTCTTTATGAAACGGGGACGCGCCTGGCCGCCGACATCACCGACGACCTAACGGGCTTTCTCGACAAGAGCGACCCCGACGCCCCCTGGGCCAAGGCGGCGATCTTCCGCAACCGCATCCGCCGCAACATCAAGCTGGCGGAGGCGCCGAGCTTCGGTCAGTCGATATTCGAGTACGCGCCGCAATGTCCGGGCGCGGCCGATTATGCGGCGCTCGTCGACGAGATCGTAAGCGCGGAAACGGAATCCGCTAGTCCGCGCCACGTGCGCGCCGCCTGAGCGAAGCGCTGCAAA
>DASPSM010000888.1:0-15794 GCA_035623955.1 Planctomycetaceae bacterium | reverse complement strand
ATGTTTGCCTTTGGCGAACTCGATCGAGTGAATCTTGACCCCCGACTCTTCGGCGACGTTCAGTTTGACGGTCGCCCCATCGTAAGCCTTGGGCATCAGACTAATGATCTCGTCGAGCCTGGTGCCGTCGGCCGTCCGCGTTCCGGCCAGAAAGACATTTTTGCCCGATTTGCCGGCGTGGACGTCGATGAAGCCGTCGGCTGCCCCGGCCTTGATCCCGCTCTCGACCATCGCGTAGGCCTTGTCGATGATCTGCTTGGCCGCGTCCTTCTGCTCGGCCGTCCGCTTTTCGTCCGAGTCGACGCGCACTTTCAATCGATCGCGTACCAGCGACGACATGGCGATGGCCGCCTTTTTCCGAACGTCTCCCAGCGGATGATTGATCGAAAACGCCAGGGTCGGTTGTTTGCTTCGCTCGACGTTGGCGAACAGGCTGGGCCTGGTGCACAGCTGCGCCACGTTTTGCGCCAGCGACGTATTGGCAATTGGCGTCAGCTCGATGTCGGCCCGACCCAGATTTTTGTTGGTGTCGAGCGTCACGCCGACCAACGCGTGCTCCGCCTCGGTGAAGAACCAATCCAGTTCGTCCATCTCGATTTCGGTCGCCTTTTTGCGAAGCTCGAAATCGGCCGGCGTTTCGCCGGTCTCCTTTTTCATTGCCGACAGCGTTTGCTTGCGCGTGCCTTTGAACAGCTCGTGCCGCTTGGCGAGTGCCGCGGCATCGGTTTGCTTGTTCTGAACGTCGACTGCCAGCGCAAAGTGCCGGGCCAGGATCGGATCGACGACCGGGCGCGGATCGGCTGGGAAGAGGTTGATGTCCTCTTTTGTCTCGCCGATACGGTCGTAGGGGGGCGTATTCTGCAGCCATCCGTTGAAGTCGTTCGGCTTGCCGCTGCCGAGCTTCCACCAACCGTTGCCCGTGTCCTTGATTCGCGGAGTGAGAATGGCGGCGATGTTGTTTTTTCGAAAGTTGGGAAAATCTGAGACCGGAATGGTCCAGACCATGCGGTTCGCTTTCTCGTCAAACACGAGGTCGACCCGCGTCGGCAGTTTTCTGTCAACTCCGATCAGAAAGACCTCGAGGTAGTCCTTGAGCACCTTCCACTGTTTCTGCTCGTTGGTGTCGGTGAGCATCAACAGGTACTTGACGTCGGCAAGGATGTCGTCGGCCCCGGCCACGACAACGGTGACCGAGGGGGCCGCGCTTTGATCGGCCGCACGCGCCGGGTTCGACTGAAGGAGGAGGCCGCCTACCGCGAGCACAAACGCGAGGAACCCAATTTTCACAGAGAAGGCAACTCGCATCAGAGCACTCTCCCGGCAAGGAGGACACGACGGACAAGATTGGATCCGCCGAGTGGGTCCTCCCTGCACGCTGACGATTCGTCGGAAACTCGGCTGGGAGCCGGGTCCTCGAAAGGGTCAATCGCCCCTCCAAGGCGCGGCATTTTATCCCGATACCCTCAAATAAAAAAGCGTTTTCCTCAGCACAGTCCGCGCAAAGCAAGAGGTTCCGCGCGCCTGCCCGATTAGCCTCTCTCCTGCAAACCGCAGACCAACCGCGGACGTGAGGCCGGCACTCTCACAAATAGCCGAGTGCCGGCCGGGCGGCTATACTCGAATGCGAAGCGGGCCCAAATCGCAACGTGACCCAACAGCCAACGTACGGAGAGCCTTGTGCGAGCGGTCCGCAGAATCGTGATCGGCGCTGCTGCGTGCGCCACTTTAGCGGCGACGATGGCCCTGCCGTCGGCCGAAACTTCCTCTCCTTTCGCGCCGGCAAAGGCGCTCGGCGACGAACAGCCGCATGGGGCCGCGCCCGGCCCCTTTCAATTCGAACTTTCCCCGGACGGGACGCTGGCGCTCGATTTCCATGGCGTGGCGTTGCTGAACATGTATTTCCCTTTCTGGGAAGCGAAATGGAAATGGGCCAACCCCTCGTCGGAGATGGGAGAGCTGCGCAACGGAACTGCCCCCTTCAGCATGCGAATCCCCGGCCTCGCAGCTGAGTTCGGCGGAAAAATTGAGATCGGCCCGCCCAACGTCCTCGTCTACGAGGGGGTGTTCCGGCATAGCGCGACGCGCCCCGATGTGATCGGCGGCGGGATGGAGTTCGACCTCAATTTCCAATCCCGGCTCTTCGCCGGAAAAACGCCCCCCGCCCCCGAACTGCTGCCCAATCACGAGGGTTTCGTTTGGCAACTGCCCGCCGCAGGCGGCAAGCCCGACGGAACCGATTCCGCCGACCAGGAAGTCAAGGTGGTCTTCACGCCCGGGGCACGGGACGTCTTTTTCGAGCGAGGAAACAAGAATCGCATTCGGGCTTACCTGCTCGCGCCGTCGGATTCGTCTGGCACGGAGCAAATCCGGATGACGATCACGCTGCCGGTCGGGACACGCCGCAAGCCGTCCGAGCTGGAAGAGTATGGCCCTGCCGACACGACCCGCTGGCTGCGAAACGCGTTCCCCTCGCCGCATTCTCCCGTCGATCTGAGCACTCTCAACCATCGCCCGGGCGCGCACGGCTTCTTGCGCGCGGTGGGAGGCCACCTGCAATTCGAGGACGGCACGCCCGCCCGGTTCTGGGGCATCAACGTGATGGCCTACGCGCTCTTCTCCTCGAACCAGCAGATCGCCAAACATGCGCGGCGCCTGGCCATGCTGGGCTTCAATCTCGTGCGTCTGCACCATCACGATTCGACCCGCTGGGTCGTCCCCACCGTGATCGACAAGCACGCTGACAATTCCCGGCAGCTCGATCCGGTCGGCATAGACCGCGTCGACTACTGGATTAAATGTCTGCGGGAGAACGGAATTTACGTTTGGCTCGATCTGCACGCCTACCGGGAGTTCCGCTCGGGTGATCGCTCGACCGAGTTGGGGGAGATCGTGACCTACGACGACATCAGTCGCCCCCAAAACGCGCACGAAGCGAAGGGCTTCTGTCAGTACGATCCCGGCCTGCAAAAGTTGATGGCGGAGTTTGAACACAAATACCTGTCACACGTCAATCACTACACGAGACTGGCTTACAAGGATGATCCGACCATCGCCTTCGTTCTTGTGACGAATGAGAACGACATCACCCATCATTACGGCGTCCGCGCGATCGCTGACCAGAATAATGTTGCGCTGACTCGGCTCTTCAACGATCGCACCCGGGCGTTTGCGGAACGGACCGGATTCGACGAGCGCCAGCTCAGGGCTCCGTGGAGCCCCGGCCCGGCCCAGATCTTTCTGAACAACCAGGAGCACACGTTCGACCTGGACATGATCGAGGCGATCCGAGCCACCGGATCGCGGGCCCTGGTCGCCACCGGGCATATGTGGGGCGACAATCCGCTGGCCTCGATTTCTTCGCTCACGACGGGAGATGTCATCGACACACACGAATACGACCAGACTGGCCCGCTCGAGTCCGATCCCCACTATAAGGCGAACGTTGTCTCCTGGATCGGACTGCATCGCGTCGAAGGGTTTCCGCTCACAGTTTCCGAATGGAACGTGTCGGTTCGAATGCAGCCGCCGGTCGATCGCTACGCGTCTCCTCTTTATGTGGCTTCGATTGCCGCCTTGCAGGGCTGGGACGCACTGATGATGTACGGATACTGTCAACAGCCGCTGAGCGATCAGGTCGGATTGACCAGCGTGTGGGACACGCTCAACGATCCGGCCATGCTCGCGATGATGCCCGCAGCCGCCTTGATTTATCGCAACTGGCACGTGTCGGTAGCCAAAAAGCACTACACATTCGCACTGTCTCCCGAGCAGCTCTTCAGCACGGGACTGCGTCCCGACACCTGCGTGGCCGCGCGCACCCTGATGGAGCAGAGCCACTTCGCCCTGGGAATTCCGCCCATTCCACAGCTGCCGTGGCTCAAGTCCAAAGATGCGCCGCCAGACGCCGTGGTGATTCACAACCCGGCCGAGAGCTTTCTGCCGGCCGACGCGCACAAGGTCACCTCCGACACGGGAGAGATCACCCGCGACTGGGAGACGGGGACTCAAACGATCGACACTCCGAAAACTCAAGCGGCCCAGGGCGCGTTGCAAGATCGAGCGATCCACCTCTCGGACGTATCCATCCTGGTCAACACGCGACACGCGGCAGTCGCGGTCAGCGCGATGGACGAGCGGCCGCTTCGTTCCTCGAGTCTGATCCTGATCACCACAGTTGCGCGGGTTCAAAAGCCGAAGCGGCAGCCGGGACCAGCTTGGGACCAGGACTATTCAGTCTTTAGTGAACCTGTGCGGGGCGAACTGACCGTGCGTGCTCCGGCGGGGCTCGAAGCCGTCGCGCTGACGTCGACCGGCCGAACCCTTTCGCTCCCCGACGTGATCTACGAAAACGGCTCGTACCGCATTCCGCTGGCCAAGCGGCTCAGCCACTGGTACCTGCTGCGAAAACCGGCGGCTCCGTGAGCCGGTCGCTTGTGCTCAATGCGACGCGATTGCTGTCGAATTGACTCTCTGCCAGCGCCTCCCATTTTGAACGCGGCAGGACTCGAGCGGTTAAATTTGTTCGCCGTTAACGCATTTGCCGCCGAAAAGATGTGAGGCTTCGTGGCTCCCCTGAGATTTTTCCTTCGGCACGCGAGTTGCCTGACAGCATTGTCAGACTGCGATGACCGGGCACAAAACGGCGTCGGCAAGAAAGCCGACGGCGATCTCCATAAACGCTCCCGCGGAGCGGAACGACCCTGGAACGAGGAATCGTTCCAGGGTTTTTTGTTGTTTCACGGCCGGGGCCGCAACGTGCGCGTCGTCCGATGCCCATCGCGGTTGCCAGAATTGGCGCCAGTTATCAGATTATGGGAGCGTTCGGCCAACCCAGGCCGACTGCGGCCTGGTGCGATTGGAGCCATCCGTTGTTTGCCGCACAGATCACAGCCCCTTGCCGGATCGAGCTTGTCGACGTGCCTGAGCCAAAGCTCGAGCCGCAACGCGACGGCCGGCGGCAGATCATTTTTCAGCCCGAGCTGACCTGCCTGTGCGGTTCGGACCTGCCTTATTTTGCGCGCAACGAAGAGCAGCCGAGTCCCCAAATCGGTCACTCCCTGCACGAGATGATCGGGTCGGTCACTGCAACTGACGGCGCGCGCTTCAAGCCGGGTGACCGCGTGCTGTGTGTTCCTTACGACCAGCGTGGCTTCTTCGAGCGCTATGCGATCCACGACGACCGAGCCATCTTCTTGGACTCGCGCGTTTCGGACGAGTGCGCGCTTTTGGCTCAACCACTCGGCACGGCTATCTTCGCCCTGAAAAAACTTCCCGCCGTCATGGATCGCGATGTGGCGATTGTCGGACAAGGTCCGATGGGCCAGCTGATGTGCGCGTCGCTGCGGAATCTGGGCG
This sequence comes from Planctomycetaceae bacterium, assembly GCA_035623955.1. Lineage (GTDB taxonomy): Bacteria > Planctomycetota > Planctomycetia > Planctomycetales > Planctomycetaceae > DASPSM01. Next base: position 10,439 of record DASPSM010000888.1, on the reverse strand, counting down.
CGCGCGAAATCATCGCCATCGACGTGCTCGAATCACGGCTGGCGAACAGCCCCCGGATGGGGGCGACCGCCACGATTTGCAACGCGAAGGAAGATCCAGTCGCTGCCGTCCAGCGAATAACCGGCGGAAAAATGGCCGAGATCGTGATCGAAGCCGTCGGTCATCAGGACCAGGCGTTCAACCTGTGCATCGATCTTTGCCAGCCAGGCGGCCGAATCCTCTATTTCGGCGTGCCGCCCGAGTTTCTCAACGGCTTGCGATTTCGCGATCTGTTCTTCAAGAACATCGCCGTCTATACGAGCGTGGGCCCCGACTTTTCCCGCGACTTTCCGTTGGCCATGCGCTGGATCGGCGAAGGACGCGTTGACGTGTCGAAGATCGTCACTCACCGCTACCTGCTATCGCAGATTCAAACTGCGTTCGAGACCTTTCGCGACCGCAAGGACGGGGCGCTCAAGGTCCTTGTCGAATTCCCCGCCTACCGCCCGGCTTCCGCGAGGCAAAAGTTGTGAAGTATCGGCTCTCGGTTGGGAGGATTCGCTACGGGCTCGTTCCGGTCCTCTTGCTGCTCGGCGGCTTCGTCGGCTCCTGGTCGGCGCCTCTCTTGGCCGGCAGCTATACGTCGGCCGTCGCAACCATCAATCGTCAGCAGTTGCTCCGCCACTGCCAGTTCCTCGCAAGCGACGCGCTCGAAGGGCGCGAAACCGGAACCCGCGGAGGACAAGCGGCTGGCGCCTACATTGTCGCCCAATTGCGAAAGCTCAAAGTCCGCCCCGCCGGAGCGGACGGCGATTATTTTCAGCCGTTTCAGTCCGCCAGCCGCAACATCATCTGCCAGCTTCCCGGTTCCGACGGGGCACTGGCGAAGGAATACCTGATCGTTTGCGCTCATTACGACCACGTCGGCTTTGGCAACTACCGCAACAGCCGGGGGCCGTTCGGCTACATTCACAAGGGCGCTGACGACAATGCCAGCGGAACTGCGGCGCTTTTGGAGTTAATCGGCGCTTTCACGTCGCTCGATACCGCACCCAAGAGGACGCTGGTCTTCATTTTCTGGGACGCCGAAGAGCAGGGCCTGCTGGGTTCCGAGTACTGGTGCCAGTCTCCGACAGTGCCGCTCGCCGGGCTGAAACTGGTCGTGAACATCGACATGATCGGCCGACTGCGCGAGAACCGCGCCGAAGTGCTGGGCGCGCGCACGGCCGCGGGGCTCCGCGAACTGATTTCAGCCAACAACACCCAACCCGCCGTCGCGCTGAGTTTCTCGTGGGACTCGCGACGCGACAGCGACCATTACCCGTTCTTTGCGCGGCAGATTCCGTATTTGATGGTTTTTACCGGTAAGCATCCCGAGTACCACACGCCCTACGACGACGTTGGGAAACTTAACACCGAGGGGATGGAGCGGGTGACTCGGCTCTTGTTCCGCACGGTTTACGCCGCTGCCCAACTACCGAACTTGCCACCTTTCCGACAGGACTGCCTCCAAGAGAACAATGGAGCACGCGATGTCGCAGAGGCTCCGGGCGAGTTGCCGCCCCCGCGATTGGGTGTGACCTGGGATGAAGAGCGCGCCCGACATGAGGTCATCGAGATCACCCAGGTCGACCCCGCCTCACCGGCAGAGGCTGCCGGAATTCGAAGCGGCGACCGGATTTTGAAAATCGACGGTGCTGAAGTCCACACGCCTGGCCAGATGCGCGAGGCTGTCTGCGACGCGCCGGAGGAAACGACGGCAGTTGTCATGCACCGCGGAGAGGCCTCGTCGCGAACTCTGCGACTGCATCTTCAAGGACCGGCGCATCCCCTCGGCATTTTCGGCCGGAGCGACGGGGCCGAGCCAGGGTGCGTGATCGTCAGTCGCGTGCTGCCCGGCTCGGCCGCCGATCGGGCGGGACTGCGGCTCAATGATCGCATCTGCCACGTCGGCGGGAATTCGGTTAATTTTCCGAACGAGTTGTCGGCGCTCCTGAGCAGACGTTCCGGGCAGCAGTCGATTCAGATCGAGCGCGACGGTGAGTTGCAGACCCTCCAAATGACTCTTCCGCGGTAAGACGGATCGGTCCCCCCAAAACCCCCACCTTCTATCTGCAAGAGGCAGCGCTCGAGCTTTTGACAGCACCGCCGCGTCCCTAAATCCGCTACGGCCGCTACAAATTCCCCCGCATGCTGCATTTCTTGAAGTGGCATAACCTGCATCGCCGATATTCCTGTTACGACTAATGCCGTTGGCATTGTCGGCAGATTCGCGCCCACACAGCCAGAGGGGGCCTTTGGAAGTCCGCGACTAAAGCTCGGCTGCAGGAACTTGAGCATGGGACGATTGGGACTTGGCGTAGCCACGGCTTTGAGCCTCCTGACCGCAGGCGGGCTCTACGCCCAAGGCCCAGCCCCTGCGCTGGGCCCGCAGGCGAACACCTCCTACACCTACTTGGGCGCGGCCGCGAGCGCGCCGCCTATCAGCGAAGGGGCTGGTCCATTCGGAACGTATCCCCAGCCCATCATTCCTGCCGCCTACAACTCGACAGATCCGAGCACGGCAGCCGCCTGCCCAGGTACATCCGCCTACAACGGAATGCCCTCGTGTGGGGCCAACGACAATTCGGACGATTTCGTCGAGACGCCCTGGGACCAGATCCTGTGCCGCGCGCTGCGGAATTTGGATATCCGGCTTGATTACATCAACTGGGGCATTTCCCGGCCGCAGACAGTTCTGATCGGCGCGTATCCGGGTCCCGGCGTGCTCCAACCGACGTTCTCCCAAGTTCCAATCGGCACCTTCAACGGGCAGGTCTTTTACGTACCGGCCTGGGAGGTCGGGCTGTATCCGATGTCGGTCCAGAAGAACCCGACAGACGTTTTTCCTATTCTCAACTCCTCAGGTAGCCAGATTGGCCAGGCCCGTGCCTACGACACGACCGGAATTTCGTTGTACGAAAACTCGGGTTTCCAGGGCACCTTCAGTTTGCCGATGACCTACGGCACAATCGAGGCCAGCGGCTTCATTCTGGCCAAGGCGAATTCCGCACCGAATCCCGGCGGACTCCCTGCGGGGATCGTTGGACAAACCGAGTCCTTTGCCGCAATTCCGGTCACCGTCGGCGGCCAACCGTCCGACGTCGTCGCTCTGTTCAGCCAGAGTTTCAACCAGTACTTCAGCTCATTCGTGTTTGGGTCTGAAGTGAACTGCTACTTCAACGCCATCGTGCCGAAGGACTATGGCCTGGTGATCAAGCCGATGCTCGGCTTCCGCTATTTGGGAATCGACGAGCACTTCGACGTCGTCGCGACCAACCCAGGGGTGCCGCCGTCGACACTCGAGTCATCGACGATCAACAACATCTACGGCCCGACAGTCGGCTGCCGGCTTGAACTGCTCACGCAGTGGTTCTCGATTGGCGTGGATCCTCGCGTCACATTCGGCGTCAACCAGTTTGCCGCTACCGTCAACTCGTCCGATCCGAACACGGGCGACTCTCGCGATCACGACATCGATGTACGCTTCGCTCCGGTCGGAGCCATCGACGCGTATATCAAGATTCCGATTCAGGAGCACTTCCGGCTATACGCGGCGTACAACCTGTTCGGCACGACCAACCTTTCGCGTCCACAATCGCAGGTCGACTACAACGTCACCACGACCGGCCTGAACGACACGCATCTCTCGCTCAGCAGCTCGGGTATCATGATTCAAGGCTACGAAGTCGGCTGCGAATTCAATTTCTAACGCTCGCGCCGGGTTCGGCAAAGCGCGAGCAGCAGCCCAGACCCAAGCCATTCGGAAAGAAGTTCGACACGCCTGACGAACGGGTACGTCTGCCAGAGGTTCGGCTGACGGACGTTCCTGAGAGTCGACTTCCCTTGGTAACAAAAAGGGACCCGTCCAGCTGGACGAGTCCTTTTTTGCTTGCATTCCGCGACCCGAAGCGATCGTCGGAGCCTAGCGCCCTTGGATCACGTGGTCGTCCGATTTCGTGGAATCGCTCTTCTTCGGTGGCTCGGGCTTGGATTTCGCCGCTTCCGCCCGTTCGTTTGCCAGGCCTCGGGCGTCTACGACCAATTGCTGCGCCTGCTGCAGGGCCTGAGGAGTGAAATAGTGCGAATCGGTAAAACCAACCTCTGGCGACATTTTGGCGGCAAGCTCCTGCCAGCTCATGTTGCTCGCGAGATTCCAGGCGGCCGCTTGAGCGACTTGCTGGTCGATCGCGTTCCTTCCGATTAGCGACAACAGCGCCGCTAGTTGATCGTTATTTGTGTACTCGGAAACTGGGGTCAGCTTGTAGTTCATCGTCGGGTCGGGATCGGTCTTACCGTGTTCAAGGCACACAGAATGGAACGGAAGCTTGGCCGTGTGCTCGGCGGGAATGGAAAACATTCCGCCACCCATCCCACCACCTCCGAATCCTCCCAGGCCGCCGCCGCCCATGCCGCCCATGCCGCCGCCCATGGCTTGGGCTCCACCAGCAGCGCCACCGGCGCCTCCGGCTCCGCCCCCACGTCCGCCGCCGCCGAGTTGGCGCAGAACCTGTACGGCCACGAATGAATCAGGCAGATCCACTGTAACGGGTTTATCCGAGGGGTTCTCGATGTACACCGTCCCACCGGTGGTGTCGTTCGCGACGACTTTGACATTCAACGTGCCGTCGTTGATGCCGTCAAAGAGCCCCACCTTCGGGGCGGAGGGATCCAACGTCAACTTAGTGGTCGTCGGGGCCCACTTTTTCTTTTTCTTCTGACGCGAAGCCTCTTTTTTCTTGGTGGATGTCTTCTTGGTTCCGCTCGCCGCGGAGTCTGCGGGTTTGTCGACGGACGGCTTCGCGTCTGCTGGCGCCTTGTCCGTTGGGGAAGATTTGTCAGCCGGCTTGTCAGCCGACGGCGGATCGGCCGAGGACTGCAGTGTGCATGCAAGCGCCAGGCCGGCAGCAAGAGCAAAGGCGCGGCCCCAAGGCGAGACCACCAAACGGCGCAACATGGAACGGATCCTTTCGGTTGACAATCTGCCCGCAAACATCATCGCTCTTTGATTTTATCGCCCAGTTTCGGCCAGAAGCAACAAAAACTTGCCCGAACCGCCGAGATTCGCAATTCGACCCGGAGCCCCATGCGAATCACGCGGTTTTTGCCCGGATTTCAACCCTCCGACGCAGATTTGGCCCTTCTCCATATGGGACGTCAACCCGAGTCGATGGGTTCCCGATTGAACTGTGCTTCCGGACGCGGGATAGTCGAATCATGCTCCAGCTGGACGCCGATCAACTCCCAGCCTATTTGCACATTCGCCATCTGCTTGGCCCGGACGAGAGTTGCCGCGTAAATGTCCTTTCGGGTGGGGTCTCGAATGTCGTGCTGCGTGTCGAAGCCGAACGGCGCCCACCGTTTGTGATCAAGCAATCCCGGGAGCGCTTGCGAACCGAAGTCCCGTGGTTCAGCCGGCTTGACCGGATCTTTCGCGAAACGGCGGTGATGAGGGCGCTGGAGCCCTTGCTCCCAACCGGTGCCATTCCGCGAATCCTTGACGAAGATCGCGAGAACTACGCCTACGCAATGGAAGCCGTCGACGCGGACCATCGCGTCTGGAAGCAAGAGCTTCTTTCGGGTCGCCTCCACAACGAGATTGCAACCAGGCTAGGGGGGTATCTCGCAGCGATTCACGGTCGCACGCAGGGAATTCCCACGATCGCGCAGGAATTCGACGATCGCGAGATTTTCGTGCAACTGCGGGTCGATCCATTTTACCGGCGCGTCGCCCGAGCGCACCCGGACCTCGAGCCGGCGATTGACAGCCTGATCGACCAGATGTGGCGAACCCGCTTGTGCCTGGTCCACGGGGACTTCAGCCCGAAAAACGTGTTGATCGTAGATCCACCGCGGGACAATCTGCCCGAAGTCAACCCCGCACTTCGACCGACGGTTACTCTGGTCGACTTCGAGACCGGGCACTACGGCGACCCCGCGTTTGATCTAGGATTTTTTCTGAGCCATCTGTTGCTGAAAGCGGTTCGAGCCAGTGCGGAGAGTCTGCGCTTTGTGCAATTGGCGAGAGTTTTCTGGAATCGCTACCGCGCTGGAATCGAAGAATGGGCGGCAGGCACGCCTCTCCAAGCTCCGGACTTGGAACAACGGGCCGTTGTGCATTTGGCCGCCTGCGCGCTGGCTCGCATCGACGGCACCAGCCCGGTCGATTACCTGACCGATCCGGCCGACCGTGACGTCGTTCGCGCTTTCAGTCGCCGTCTGCTCACGGAACCTGTTGGCCGCCTCCCAGAGGCTTTTGCGATCCTGCTTGAATTTCTAGCCGCTCGAGATCCGCGGACGAAACTTCATCAGGCGCGAGGCCAAAGCATGCCGCCTCTTGAGTCGAGCGGAACATGACGCGAATCGAATCAGTGCGCGGACGCGAAGTTTTCGACAGCCGTGGCAAACCGACTGTCGAAGTCGAGGTCTATTGCGGAGGTTCGCGATTTCCCGGCCGGGCGATCGTACCGAGCGGCGCCAGCACCGGAAAATTCGAGGCCCGCGAGCTGCGCGACGGCGATTCCAGTCGGCTCGACGGTGACGGCGTGCTCCGCGCCGTCGCCAACGTGAACGGCCCCATTGCCGCAGCGCTGAGGGCCCAGGCCGCCGAAGATCAGCAGCAGATCGACGCGATCTTGTGTCATCTCGACGGCACACCCGACAAGTCGCGCTTGGGGGCGAATGCCTTGCTCGGCGCGTCGCTGGCCGTTAGCCACGCCGCGGCGCACGCGAAGGGCCAAATGCTCGCCGAACACCTGCACGAGATTTGGCGCCGCGTGCCGGCTTCGCCAGCGCCGAGTCCGATTGCAAACAGTCCGCCCCCAAGTCTCGGCGAGCAACTCGTGCTGCCGTTGCCGATGGTGAACATGATTTCCGGCGGCCTGCACGCCGGCGGCAATCTTGATTTTCAGGATTTCTTGGTCGTTCCCGGTGGGGCCGCCTCGCTGCGGCAAGCGCTCGAGTGGACAGTCCGCATCTATCGCCGGCTGGGCGCCGTGTTGCGCGAGCTCGGCTACGAGGGATCACTGGTGGGCGACGAAGGAGGCTACGGCCCGAAACTTCGGTCGAACGCCGCCGCGATCGAATACATTGTGCAGGCAATCGAGCGCGCCGGCCTGAGGCCCGGCGAAGACGTCCACCTGGCGATCGACGTCGCCAGCAGCCATTTCTTCGCGAAAGACGTCTATCGGCTCTCAGACGAAGCCTGCCCGTTTTACGCCCAGGAGATGATCGCGCGACTCGAAGCGTGGGTCGATCGTTATCCGATCGTGAGCATTGAAGACGGCCTGGCCGAAGACGACTGGCCCGGCTGGAAACAGCTCACCGACCGCTTGGGGCAACGCGTCCAGCTCATCGGCGACGATCTGTTTGTCACCCAGACGAAACGGATCGAACAAGGAATTGCCGCCGGTGTCGCCAACAGCGTGCTCATCAAGCTCAACCAGGTCGGCACACTCAGCGAAACGCTGGCTGCGATCCGCACGACGCTCGACGCTGGTTACACGCCGGTGATCTCCGCCCGCAGCGGCGAAACCGAAGACACAACGATTGCCGATCTGGCCGTCGCCACGGGGGCAGGTCAAATCAAGATCGGCTCGGTGGCACGCTCCGAACGCTTGGCGAAATACAATCAATTGCTACGCTTGGAGGAGACGCTTGGCGATCAAGCGCTGTGGCTGGGAAAAACAGTCTTCGAAGGGCTGCGCTGAATGGACGTTCCTATTTCTCCGACCGGGCAAGCGCGTCCAGCACCCCGTTCGCTCAATCCGGCCACGCGAAAAATCGAATTTGTCCTGCCGCGCTCGGCTTTGGGGCGGTGCGTGTTCGGCGTCGTCTGCCTTCTGTTGCTTCCCTTGTCGGCGGACATGCTGTGGGTCTTGCTTGTTGACGTGCCGCTGTGGCCTCTCGGGCCGGCAGCCCCTGTGGGCAAGATCTTCGCTTGGATTGTCGTTTTGATTTTCGTCGTGCTCTTTGAATACATGTCGGTCGGACTCTTCATTTTTTCACTCTTCGGGCTTGCCTGGTCGATTGCACGTCCGGAGTGGGCCGAGCGGGCACTTCAGGCCGGCTCTCGCAAAATGGCTCGGGGCGGAAAATGGGCGCTGTACTCCATGCTCGGGCTGTTTTGCGTGCTCGGCATCTGCGCCACGGCAGGCCTCTTCTAGTGATGTGTCGTTGCGCGTGCCGGTGGCGCGGTCACGACGATCAGACGGCGCGGAGTGGCCGACGTAAGAAGAAATCTCGCAGCAATCCGGCGACCTGGTCCGGACATTCTTCCGGCAGGAAGTGACCGCCGGGCAGGCCGACATCCGTCACGTGTTCGGTCCGCTCCCGCCACATTGCGGGCATATCGTACACCTGCGCGAGCCGGCCTTTGGCCCCGTACAGCAACAGCAGCGGGCAGGCGAGGCGTTTCGCGTGGTCGGCTTCGTCGTGCGCGAGGTCGATGGAGGCCGCGGCACGATAGTCTTCACAGGTCGCGTGGATTGTTTCTGGCTTTTGGAAGCAGCGCAGGTATTCGGCGAAGGCCTCCGGCGTGACTGTGCTTCCTGAAGTGGTTCGAGCATAGAAGGCGGTGCGCAGATAATACTCTGCGGCTCCGCCGATCAGCCGTTCAGGAAAATCGAATGGCTGCACAAGGAAGAACCAGTGGAAGTAGGTCATTGCGAAACGCATGTCCGTGCGGCGGTACATTTCGAGCGTCGGAGCAATATCGAGAACGGCGAGCATTTCGACTGCGGCCGGATGATCGAGGGCCAGCCGATGCGCGACGCGGCCGCCCCGGTCGTGCCCCGCGACGAAGAACCGCTCGAAACCGAGTTGCTTCATCACTTGGATCTGGTCGGCCGCCATTCGCCGCTTGGAATAGGGTTCGTGGGCCGCGTCGGTCGCGGGCTTGCCGCTGTCGCCGTACCCCCGCAGGTCCGGGGCGACAATCGTGAACGAATCGGCCAAGATCGGGGCGACTCTGTGCCAGCAGACGTGCGTCTGTGGGTAGCCGTGCAGCAAGAGCAGCGGCGGTCCCTTGCCGCCAACCACGAGGTGAATGTCGGTGCCGTCGCCTGACAGCGTTTGCGTGCTGAAACCGTCGAACATGTTGTTGATTTCCCCGGAATTAGGTGGCTGGGGTCGAACCGCTTCGGTTCGCCGCCAGATCATTCACTGGGGGCTCGCTGCGCTCGACCCCGGCCATCCGGCCGATTCCTGTTACTCGGTCAAACGGATGTCCACGCTCGCACTGTGCGCCGTCAGCCCTTCCTTGGCGGCCATCAGCCGAATGTCATCGGCGCCGGCGGCAAGCGCTTCTCGGTTGTAGTGGATGACCGATGAGCGTTTGAGAAAATCGTTGGCACAAAGTCCGTTCGCAAAGCGGGCCGTCCCTCCGGTCGGCAAAACGTGCGAAGGCCCCGCGACGTAATCGCCGACTGCCACGGGCGTGTAATGACCGAGAAAGATGGCTCCCGCGTTCTGGATCGTGCCAAGTGTGACCTCGGGATTTGCCGTCGAGATATGCAGATGTTCCGGCGCCAGCAGGTCGGCCAGTCGGGCCGCCTCCGCGGCATCGCGGGCCAGAATGAGGGCGCCGTAGTCTTCGAGGCTCTGCCGGGCGAGATCGCCCCGCTCGAGCCGGCCGAGTTGTTTTTCCAATTCGTCGCGGACACCGGCGACTAACGGCGCATGCCAGGTGATCAGTACGCCCGAGCCGGGGCTGTGCTCGGCCTGCGAGATCAGGTCGCTGGCAACAAAGTCGGGCCGCGCGGTTTCGTCGGCGAGCACGACGACCTCGCTGGGCCCGGCAATGCTGTCGATGTCGACTTCGCCATAGACATGCTTCTTCGCCAGGGCCACGAACAAATTCCCCGGGCCGACGATCTTGTCGACGCGTTCGATCCCTTCGACGCCGTAGGCCAGGGCGGCCACACCCTGCGCACCCCCCATGCGATAGATCTCCGAAATTCCCAGTTCCTGGCACGCCGCCAAGAGGTCCGCGTTATAGCCGCCGAACTCGGTGGGAGGCACAGCCACGGCAATCTGCTTAACGCCCGCGACCTGCGCGGGGACCGCCGTCATCAGCAGCGTCGAAGGATAGGCCGCCGCGCCGCCAGGAATGCAGATGCCGACGCGCCTGAGCGGCAAGTACCGCTGCCGCAACTCGACGCGAGCGGGGCCCCTTTCGCGGGTGACGATCGCGTCGCGGCAAAGCAGGCTTTGTTGAAATTCGGCAATGTTCGCGCGGATCCGCCGCAGCGTCGTCAGGAACGACGGGTCGGCACTGCGGTGGGCCGCCTGCAGTTCCGCCGGCTGCACGCGCAGCGTTTCGAGCGTGAGCTGCTTTTTGTCGAGCTTTTGGCCGTATTCCAGGAGGGCGTCGAGGCCGCGATCGCGGACATCGCGACAAATCCGCTCGACCACTTGCTGCG
>DASPSM010000867.1:0-2155 GCA_035623955.1 Planctomycetaceae bacterium | reverse complement strand
GTCATCAGCCCCGATCAGCAGCGCGATCTCTACGAGCGGCACCCTTGCAATGTCATCCGCTTGATCCTGAATCGCGACGAACCCGGAGACACCGATCCCGAGGCGCGCTACAAACGCGCCGCCAAGTTCCTGCGACACTGGCAGTCGGAGGGCATTTTGATTCCGGAGCACGAGGACGCGCTTTACGTCTATCACCAGGCATTCGACTGGGAAGGGCGCCGCTACGTCCGCAAGGGCTTTTTGGGCCGGGTCCGCCTCGAGGAATTCGGCCGAGGCCAGATTTATCCGCACGAGCAAACGCTCTCGGGGCCCAAGGCCGATCGCCTGGCGCTCACGAAAGCCTGCCGGATGAATCTCTCACCGGTATTCGGCCTGTACCCCGACCCGGACGGCGAAGCAAATGCCGAGCTGGACGAGGCGATCCAGGGCCTGACGCCGCTGGTCGCCGTCGATCACCTCGGCGTGGTCCATCGCATGTGGCCGGTGACGAATGTCGCGGTGATCAACGAGGTCCGCGCTGAGCTTCGCTCGAAACCGATTTTCATCGCCGACGGTCACCATCGTTACGAGACGGCGATTACCTACCACAACTGGCTGAGAGAACAGGGCCAGCAGCACGGCGAGTTCGACCCGACGAACTTCGTGCTGATGATGCTGGTCGGAATGAGCGATCCTGGCCTGGCGATTTTGCCCACGCACCGCCTCGTGTCCGGTTTTCCGAACCTCACGAGCGACGATCTGACCCGCGCCCTGGCGTCCAATCTTTCTGTGGAGTCGATGGGCCGTGGCTCCGAGGCGGCTCACCGCGCGTGGAAACGCATTGAGTTAGACGATGGTCAGGATGTTTTCGGCTTCGGGACGGCCTCCGACGGCGTGTGGTCATTCGCCCGGGTTATCGACGCCTCGCCGATGGCCAGGCTGGCCCACGACCAAAGCCAGGTCTGGCGCGAATTGGGCGTGAGCCTGCTGCACAAGCTTGTGATCGATTACTTGTTGAAGCGCGAGTATCCCGAGGCGTCGCCGCAGTTCGCGTACGTGCATTTACTCGAGGAGGCGACCGCAGCGATCGAGGCAAAGAGCTGTGATCTGGCGTGTCTCGTGCCGCCGGCGCGAATCGAGCACGTGGAGGCGATCGCGTCGAAGTTCGAGAAGATGCCACCCAAGAGCACCTATTTCTATCCGAAGCTCCTCTCCGGGCTTGTGTTCAATCCGCTCGAGCGGACTTGAGAACGCCTGTTGCCAAACATACGATTGGTCGCAGACCAGCCCGCCTCCCACCCGTGGGGAAAATCATGCCCGCCGACAAGTCCATTTTGTTGATCGAAGATGACCGCGAGATTTCCAGCACGATTCAAGGAGTGCTGCAGGCGGCCGGCTACCGCGTCGCGACGGCGCAAAACGGCGTCGAAGGTCGGCGGCTCATCGATAACGATCCTCCCGCGCTGATCATCACCGACATGATGATGCCCAAGATGGGGGGCTTTCCGATTCTCGAATACCTGCGCGGCCTGCCCTCCCCGCCCCGCGTGATCATGATTACCGCGAACGAAGGCGGGCGTCATAAAGCCTACGCCGAGATGCTGGGCGTCGACGAATACCTCCGCAAGCCCTTCGCCATGGACGTGCTGCTGGAGGCCGTCGAACGGATCATCGGCAGCGCCGAAGAACGCGGCGGAACGCCCGGCACAGGAGCGGCGCGACTGAAACGTCCGCCGTCCAAACGCACCCCGCAATAACGCGCGATCCTTGAGCGGGGGGTGTCAACCCTCCGAGTCCTTTGAGTTCGTGCAATGCGCGCCTGGCTGCTCACCTGGACGACCTATGGCACATGGCTTCCCGGGGACCCTCGCGGCTCGGTAACCCGAGTCCGGATGGACGACTCCCCGCGGAAACTTCATAACACTCCTGGAACACCCTACGACGGCCCGATGCCAGCGCTGAATTCTGCCGCCCGAGCCGCGCTCAAAGGCCCGCCGGTGTTTCTCGATCGCCCGCAGGCCGAGCGCATCACAACGCAATTCATTCAGACAGCCGCCTACCGCGGCTGGCGATTGCTGGCGGCAGCAGTGATGCGCAATCATGTGCATCTGGTCGTCGTTGCGGACGACCAGATCGAGTCGGCCGAGCTGTTACGGACGTTCAAGAGTTATGCAAG
>DASPSM010000862.1:0-2443 GCA_035623955.1 Planctomycetaceae bacterium | reverse complement strand
ATCGACTCGATGCCGTCGCCACGCAAATTCTCGACTCAGCAAATCGGCCTGCCGTGGCTGCTCGCCGGCTTCCTGCTGTTTGCGTCGAGCCGGGCCGTCGCGCAGAACGGCCCCAGCGCGGCCTCGAGGCGCGACACTTCGCCGGTCCTCGTGACGGTGAACGGCACGCCGATCACTGAGAATCAGCTGACCATTTACCGGTTCCTGCATCGGCTGCCGCTCCACGGCACGGGCGAAGCGCGCAAGGCCGATCTCGATCAGCTCGTCGAGAACGAGCTCTTGCGTCAGTTCCTGGCCGACCGGCGCGCGGAGGTCGACCCGAAGCGGCTGGCCGCCGCCGTCAAAGCGGCGAAGGAGCAGCTCAAGCGGGAACACCGAGATCCGGACAAGCTCTTTCCGCGCACCTCGCTGTTGGAGGCGCTCTTGCGACGCGAGCTGTCGCTAACGATGGCCTGGCAAGTCCATCTGGGGCGGGTGCTGACTCCGCAGTCGATTCGCGATGAATTCGAGAGTCACCGCAGCGAGCTGGACGGCACCGAAGTCCGCGCGAGCCAGATCTTCCTCAAGCTCCCCGAGAATGCCGATCCCGCCGCCGTGCGGGCCGCCGAGGAGAAACTCGCCAGGCTGCGACAAGAGATTCTTGCGGGCAAAATCAGTTTTGCCGACGCGGCCCGACAACATTCCGAAGCGCCCAGCGCCGCCGACGGGGGCGACGTCGGCTGGTTCGGCTTTCGGGGGAAGATGCCGCCGGAAATCTGCCGCGTCGTCTTCCGTCTCAAAAAGGGGGAGATCAGCGCCCCCTTTCGGACGAAGTTCGGCATGCACCTTTACACGGTGACGCAGATCCGCCCGGGCAATCTCAATCTCGAGGACGTGCGCTCGAGCGTGATTTCGCGGCTTTCGCACAGCCTCTGGACGCAGTTCGTCGCCCAGGCACGCGCGAAGGCGCAGATCGACTGGAAGTCGCCGCAATAGGATGCCCCCCCGGCGTTGTTCGTCAATGAGACGACGCACCCGCCTCGGCGTGTGCGACTGCTGAAGGGGCCGGCTTCGTCGCTGTGTGCGCTTCCATTTCCGGTTTGAAGATCATGACCATCGCCGCCCCGATGATCGTCAAAGCAATGCCCGTCAAGAACCGCCAGTCGGGTGCGGTCTTCGCCGTATTGAAGATGTAGAGCGTGGCAATCGTATTCACGACCGGTGCGCCGCCGAAGACGAGCGGGGCCACGTAGATCGCGCCGCCGGCATTTGTCAGTGCGAAAATCAAACACAGGGCCCCGATCGCGCCGGACAGTCCAGCGGCCAGGCCCCACATGATGGGCGTCGCCTCGAAGGTTGGTGTCCCTTTGGCCGTTGGGTCCCAATTGAAGACGAAGATCATGATGAGCGGCAGCACGACCGCGACGATGAAGTAGGCCACGCCGACGAACAAGAACGCACGCAGACTGCTGTGCAGCGACGTCGCTCCCTTGTGCACCAGCGGTGCATAGAATCCCCACGCCACGGCCGCGCCCAGTACAAACAGCAACACGAGCAAAGACTTCTGCATTGAAATTGTACTCCGTCAAAATAGGCTCAAAACCGCGTCGATTTTAGTGGGTCGGTCTACGCCGTTGCAATTTAGCCGGCGCCATTACTCCGATCGCAGTGCTTCCAGAATGCGCGTGCGGGCCGCCTCGATCGAGGCCAAAAGGGCCGCCAGCATGCCGACAAAAAACACGACCGCCAGAATCAGAAACAGGGATCCCCAGGGAACATCCGCACCTGTGCTGGCCAGATGGGGAACCATCGCCACGAGAGCCGCAACCGTCCCCGTCGCCAGGCCGCAAACAAGCAGGACCGCCGTTTCCACGAGCACCAGCCATGCCAGCCCCGAAGGTCGCAGCCCCAGGGCATTGAGCAGGGCCAGCTCTTTGCGGCGTTCCAGCACGTTGCGGACCATCACGGTCGCCAGCCCGAGCGTGCCGAGCAACAAGCCCAAGCCGCCCAACGTCTGGAATGTCGACAAATAAGTGTTCTGCACGGCGAGAAACTCTGCGAGGCGGTCGGAGACGCGTTCCGCATCGAAGCCGAACGGCATCAACTGCGTCTCCAGCACGTCCGAAAGATGGTCCGCCTCCGCGGCCGATCCGGGCGACTCGATCAGAAAATATTTGTAGCCTTCGACGTTCGGGTAGGCCTTGCGGAAATTCTCGTCCGACATCAACAGCACGCCCTGAAACACGCTGCCGTCGAGCATGCCGACGATCTTCAACGTGTGCTGCGGATGTTCGTCGTCGGGAACGCCGATCGTCTGCCCCACCTCTTTGTGAAGGCTGTATTGCAGCGTGTTGGCGTCGCCGATGACGGGGATCGTGCCGTCCGTCTCGGCCTGTTCCAGAAGCGTCCAGGGGTTCGCCTCGCTGGCGCCGATAAAGCGGAATCCGCCGCGCTCAATGAACGA
>DASPSM010000820.1:0-7398 GCA_035623955.1 Planctomycetaceae bacterium | reverse complement strand
CGAGGAAGTCCAGGAATCTGGCGACCACTTAACCTCGTTTACTTAAACCTTGAGCGTGTCGCGAAATTGCTAGAGTCCGTAATGGGTGTGCAGATTCAAGCCATGCATCCAGCAGACTGGGAACGGGTGCGGGCGATCTACCAGCAGGGAATTGCTTCGGGTCAGGCCACGTTTGAGCTCGAAGCCCCGTCGTGGGAAAAGTGGGACGCCTCCCATCACCCGTTCGCCCGTCTCGTGGCGCGCTCCGAGGGTCGCGTCGTTGGCTGGGCGGCGCTGAGCCCCGTCTCGGGCCGCCGTTGCTATGAGGGCGTCGCCGAAGTGAGCGTGTATGTCGATAACGAACGCCACGGCCAGGGCATCGGTCGACAACTGCTTTTGGCAACGATCGCCGAGTCCGAACGCCGCGGCTTTTGGACGCTGCAGGGAGGCACCTTCGCGGAGAACGAGGCGAGCTTACGGCTGCAGCGCGCGTGTGGCTTTCGCGTGATCGGAAAACGCGAGCGAATTGGGCAGCTGGGCGGCGTCTGGAAAGACACGATCCTGACCGAGCGACGCAGTCCCGTTGTCGGCGTCGACAGTCCGTAACGACGCGGCCGTCGAACTCTCGCTCGGCGCAGTCGCTTCAACTTTCGTGGGCGGAAGAACGAAGTGGGCGGCCAAAGCCACGGCGGCCGCCACGAGGCAGTAGAACCCGAAATACTTCCAGCGGCCGCGCTCCAAGACCGCCGACAGAAAACGCAGCGCCGGGAGTCCGGCCGCAAAACTCAACACCATGCCCAACAGGCCGGGAACCAGGACACCTTCGAAGAGGCTCATCGACAGCTCGTGCGCTTTGAGGAGCTTGTAAACGCTGTAGACTTGCGCGGCCGGGGTCAAAACGACGGCCAGCGCGAAGCTGAAATCTTCCGAGAGCGACCGCGAAACGCCGCAGAACAGGCCCGTCGAGATTGTGGCGCCCGAACGCGAAAACCCGCGAAACGGAACGCAAAACCCCTGCACCACGCCGATCCAGATCGAGGCCCGGCTACTCAAGCGTCCGCCGACCACCGCCGACTCCCGCATGCCCGAAGCCACAATCAAGACTCCGGCAGCCGCCAGCCCAGCGGCGATCACCGGCAAGTGCTTGAACAGCTCCTCAATTTCCCCCTTGGGATATTTCAGCAGATGTTCCAGGATCACTTGCTCGATCAACACTTTGAGGATGCCAAAGACGATGCCGGTCGCAACCGTCGCCACGACCACCATCTTCAAAAACTGGCCGCGCGAAATCAGCTCGCCGGAACTTTCCGCCGTCGTGAGCCAGACGCGCCGCCACCGCGGCCAGAAATAGACCAGAACCGCGAACATCGTGCCGGTGTGCAGCATGACCAGCAGAAAGACCTGTTCCGGCTGCGACGGATCCATTCCCATCAGGCGCTGAGCCAGAATCACGTGGGCCGAGCTGGAAACAGGCAACAACTCGGCCGCGCCCTGGATCACGGCCAACAGTGCGATCTGCAGGGAGTGGACAAGGTTCATCGGGCCAACTTCGCTGCCCTGGGGTGGCGCTGGCGGCTCGTCCGCCAGTGTCTTTTCTTGCGGGCTAGCCGCATGACGTTTCTACTGTTTCGTCGGTGCCGACCGTTTCGGTCGACGCGACCGACGTCGGCACGCAGGCCCACGCAGCTAGCCTGCAGGAAGAAACACTGGCGGGCGAGCCGCCAGTGACACCCGCCGTCATCGCGCTATGCCATGACTTTCAAGAACGCCGACTGGAATTTTTCCATTTCCTCCGGCGTGCCGACGGAGATGCGGACGTGCGTGGGCCAGCTGGGCCAGGTGCGGCCGATGAAGATCTTTTCCTTGCGCATCGCCGCGGCCACCCGCTCGCCCGGCTGCTTGACCTCGACCAGGAAATGGTTCGAGACCGACGGCGTGTACGAAAAGCCGTGCTTGTCGAGGAACCGGAAGACCTGGGCCCGCGTGTCGGCCACGATCTTCCGCCGCGACGGCACCAGGTCCGACTGCTGCAGGCTGGCGATGGCCGCCGCCACGCCCGGCGTCGGCATGATGCCCTGGCTATAGCGTGCCAGGCGATTCAAGAGATCCGGCTGCGCGAAGGCGGCCCCCGCCCGCAGTCCGGCCAGGCCATACAGTTTCGAGAACGTCCGCAGAATGATCACCGGCTTGCCCGCCGCGACGAGATCCGAGCGCATCCGGCAGCCCGCGAAGTGCGCGTAGGCCTCGTCCAACAGGAGCACGGCGCCTTTGGGAAGATTATCGACGAGCCAGTCGAGATCTTTGTCGGGCGTCAGCGTGCCGGTTGGATTGTTCGGATTGCAGATGTAGAGCAGCCCGGCGTTCGGATCGGCGGCCGCCATCGCCCGCACGTCGTGGGCGTACGTCTTCTTCACGAGCGGCACGCGATGGACTTTGGCGCCGATGAACCGCGCGGCGGCCTCGCCCGCTTCGTAACCCGGATCGCCCGTGACAAAGCTCTTCGTCGGCGACGTGAGCGCGATCACCGATTGCCACAGGGGGGGACTGGAGCCGGCAAAGACCTGCACTTGCTCGAGCGACAGGTTTTCCTGCTGCGCGAGAAGCTCGCGGAACTGGAAGGTCGTCTCGAAGTGGTAGCGACCGCCGTCCTTGACCCTCTCCATCGCCGCCTCGAGGGCCTGCGGGCACGGCCCGAGCGGATTTTCGTTGGCGTTGATCAGCACGGCGTCGTGAGGGACTTCGTTACCGAAGGCGGAGAGCTGGGCCAATGCCGCTTCGTTGAAGAACGGCAAACTGGCGGCGGCCCCCATCAACGACGCGACCTTGAAAAAGTCCCGCCGCGAAAAGCCCCGACCCAACAAATCGCTCTCACGCTCCGGCCCAAGGACAAGCTGCATCCGAATTCCTCCCCTGCGATTCAGGACATCTCAGCCAACGACGCCTCGGTACCCCAGCGCCGGCGCACCTGGGGTCACAGTATAACGAGTCCCGGCCGCCGCCGCTTCGTGTGATTTTTGATTGACATTTTTCGACTTCAAGGAGCCTCAAGCACGACTCCAGCGCTCGGCTCGTTCGACTCGCCTTTCCGCGATCAATACGCGGGCTTCGTCGGCGGCGGCCGTCGGCTTCGGTTCCAGGGCCGCCAGTGCCTTCACCAACGAGCCGGTCTTGCCGCCGCTCTTGTTCCCCGCAATCACGGCGCGGGCTTTGTCGCCCGGAGCCAAACCGAGCTGCGTCATCAATTCCAGCAATAACGCCAGCACGTGACGCACATCCTCGGGGAGCGACTTGTAACTGGCCAAAAGCGTCTCGAGTGCCCCGGCGACGACCCAGGCGTGCAGCGGCGAGACTCGGGCAACCTCGGCCAGACATTCGCAGAGCCGATTGAGCTTGAAGGACTCGGGAGGCGGGGCCAGCCGATTGAACACGTCGTCGACCGCCATGAACTCAGCACCGCCGTCGCGATTTTGGGCTTGGAACGCGCGGTATCTTTCCTCCCGCAAACGCTGATGTTCCTCCCGATACGCACGAGCCTTGGCCTGGCGTTCGCTTTTCGGAGGCAGCGGCTTGACGAACCGGACGAGCGTTTCGCCCAGCGTCCGCGGATGCACGCGGCCGTCGGAGATGCCTTCGACCAGTAGATCGATCGCGACTCGGCGGCGATCCTCGTCGTCGTCCGCGCTCGAGAGCGTGACCGCCATCCGTGCAAAATCGCCCCAAGGACGATCGGGCTCGTACAACGCCCGCGGCGCCAAGAGCGAAGTCACTCCGCGGGCGAAAAACGGTTCGGCGTTTGCCGGCCACGTCAGGGCGATCCATTCCACGACTTCTTTGGTGACCACGCTCCACTCGGCCTCGGGATGGCAAAGCAAGGCCGTCGGCATGTTGGCCGCAGCATCGAACTGCGCCACGGGTTTCGGAAGCCAGGGCTGCTTGTACATGGAAAGTCGATTCAGCTCAAAGACGCGAATGGGCGACAGCCGCAGCGTGCTGGATCGGACGGCAGCCAGCCCGAATTTTTCCCCGGTCCATCTTTCGGTTCCCGGGACGTCCCCCTGCGGAGTTCGGGCGCGAGCGGCGGCTACCCACACGGGTTCCTTGTCGGCGTCGAGTTCCGCGGGGGCTTCGTCGCTCCCCAGGGCCCAGCGCAAGGCCGCTGCCAACGAATGCTTGAGTCCTTTGGCGGCAAGCAGCGCATGGGCTCTGCGGTCGGGGGCCAGACGCAGGAGTGCTTGAATCACGTCGAGCGGATCCGGCTCGGCCTGCATCCGTTCGATCGCGTGCCAGCGCTCGACGAGGATCGCGGGGTCGATCCAGCCTCCTTCATGGGTCGGTGTTGCCAAGAGCGGCCCGGTTTTCCCGGCCAACACCCGCGCGCGCAAATTTCCAATTCGCCGATCGAGGCAGCGAAGCAGCGGACCTTGAAAGGAAGCCGTACTTCCATCGGCAAATTCGACGGACACGTCCTTCTCCGATCCGCCCAACCACAGGGCCACGAGCCGAAACGGCTCCCAGGCGCGTCCGTCGAGTGCGGCCAGCCCCTTCGCCCGGGCGATTTGCTTTCTACTGGCCCAAAGGGGCGTCGCTTTGCGACGAAAGTTGTCGGACGTCTGCAAGCCAAAGCGGCTGATCCCGTCGAAAATCCGCTCGAGTTCCATCCCCGACTCGAGGACTTCGATCGCGTGCGCGAGCACGTCGAGAAGGTCGTCCACGCTCGCGATCGGCTCGACCGGTTTGAGCCCGGAGAGCACCGGGACCGACATCAGATCGAACTCGAGCGGCTCGGGCCAGGTGCCGGAAACGCAGGCGGAAATCGCCTCGTCAACGGCGGCCAGTTTTCGCCAATGCGTGGGCAGCAGGCTCGTCCTGGCCTGACAGGCGGCGATCCGCTCAGCGACGCCCTTGGATGGTCCCTTGGCCGATTCGATTGGGGCGGCCTTGTCGACACCCTTCGCTTTGGGAGTGGCGATCGAGCTGGTTGACTCGCGGGCGGCGCCATCGACAAGCTCGCGGGCCTGCGGTTGAAGCGTCGCGGGAAGGGCGGGGACCAGTTCGGCCAAGCGCTGTGTCAGCGTTGGATCGAGGTCCTTTCGCCACTGGGAGATCAGTTTCAGCGATGCAGCCTGCACATCGCCGACGGAATGCAGCAACCCGGAATTGATCAATACCTTTAAGACTTGGGGGACGAGCGGCGGCGACCGCTTGCCGATCTTTCCCAACAGATCGACCGCCGTCATTGCCGAGGTTTTCACCGGCTTGGCAAAGACACGATCGGCCGCGGCGACAAAGGCCACGTCGTCGAGCTGTTTCGCCCGAGCGATCTGCTTGAGCATCCTGGTGGCGAAGCTGACCACGTGATTGGTCGACACCGTCAAGAGATCGGTGTAGGTCCCCTGCCGAGCGCGCATCTCCTCGGCCGACGGTTCCATCGCCTCGTGGAAACGGACAAAGCCTGTCAGCAAGTTCTGCTTGAAGTCCCTCTGCAAAGCGGCCAAGCTGCAATCGAGCAGCCGTTGGCGATCGATCTTCCCTTGATCGGAGAGTTTTTTGAGCGCGACCGGCCACGTTTCAAACTTCGGATCGGCGTAGCGAGGAAGCAAGTCCGTGAACCCGTAATGTTCGATGTCGAAGAAACGCCAAACGTCATCGAGCAAGTCGGGCTCCGCGAGCAGGCTGTCCGAGAGAGGTATAAATTGTCGGTCGTCGCCGTGACGATGCGGCAGGTCGCGAGACATGGAGACGTAGTACTCGTCGTCCGTCGGCTTGGCGCAGAGCCCGCGACGGATTAAATCGCGGAGCGTCCCAAACCCCTCACGACCTCGCCGCACGTGGTGAACGAACCAGGCGTCGACCCAATCGGGCCTTCGATCAGAAAGAATCTTCACGAGAGCGGGAAAATCTGGACCGCCTTGGTAGCCAATATGCACCTTCTTCGCCGCGCTGAGCGGTCCCACGCCCAGAATCGCCAATTCGGCACAGCGCGTCGCCAGATCAGTGCCCCCCTTGCCCTCAATGCGCTCGTGCAGGCGAACGGGCACTGCGGAAAGCGCACGTCGCTCGGATTCCGACAGTTTTTCGAGCGCGGCCGCCAGTGGCTGGAATTCTCCCGCGAGAATCAGCTTCTCGAGTTCCTGCGGCTGCATGCGCTCCCCTCGACCCGTTCGCGTGCGGTGAAAGAACCACTATGCTGCCGCCGGATCAGATCGACCGCAAGACCCGAGAGACGGCTCCCGCAGTCCATGATTTAAAGAGCCGCGCACGCAGTAAGCGGTCCGCCGAACGCGGCCGATGCAGGCTAGCTGCGTGGTCTCCTCGGTGAGGACGCAACGCGATTAGCAAGCAAGAAGGAGACCGCTCACTGCGTGCGCGGCTCTTTCGGAGCAAGCTGACGCGAGCCGCGATCAGTCGCTTGGACCCAGAGTCACATCGAACTCGTGGGCACGCAGTTGGGGAGGGGCGTCCTGGGGCGTCGGTTTGATTTCGACCGTCTGCGTCACGGACTGAGTGCCCGGAAACGCCGCCGACAACTGGTAAAACCCGGGTGTGGCGACAAAAACGAAGTGCCCCGAGCGCCTGTCGTTCGGTTTCACCGGGCCGCTTGGCCCAATTAATCGAATGTCAGTGCCGGGAAGCGGGATTCCCTGAGACGTGAATGCAGTCACCTTGACGACCTCTTTCTCGAGTTCTCCCGCAGGGACATTTGCAGGCGCGAGGTTGAGCGTCTTTGTTTCGCCATCTCGCAATTGAATGTCTGCCAGCGTTGTGGCGATACGCGCGCCCTTCCAGTGATTCATCGCCAAGCAATAGGACCCGGCCGGAATCCCTTTGAGCTCGAAGCGCCCGTCGTCCTGGACGGGCACCCAGATCCACCAGCGGATATTAGGACTGTACAGTTCGTACCAAGAGCCATTGCCGGCCAGTTTCCGCAGCGACGCGTCGATCGTGCCGCGGATCGAGGCTGTCCCTTTGGGCCACTCGAGCGTCACCGTCGGGTTCAGGTTGTCGGGCGTGATCTCGATCATCCGGTTGATGTGGGCGCGCTCTTCCCCCCATCCGGCGACGTCGTACTTGCCCAGGCTCACGTTCTCGAAGATAAACGGGCCCCCCTTCGCGTGCGGCACCAGGTGTCGTACCGCGATGCGGACTCGGACCGCGTTTGGATCGTAATCGTGCAGGTTGACGTCGTCTGTCGGTTTGCTGAAATCGCCGACGACGTTGACCGTCAATTTTCCGGTGTGGCAATCGATCCGGCCGAGATTTCGAGGCGCGGCACCGATCTCGAACGCTTCGATTCGAACCCAGTCCTCCCAGCCTCGTCGCCCCCCGTCCGAGAGATACAAATGGCGTTTGCCAACTGGAATTCCCGAGAACGCAAACGTTCCATCGGGTTCCGTGACGGTCGTCGCCCCAAAGTCGCCG
>DASPSM010000807.1:0-3136 GCA_035623955.1 Planctomycetaceae bacterium | reverse complement strand
CTCCATCACGAAGTAAGGATGCCCCGAAGCAGTCGCCCCGGCGTCGAGCACCTTGGCGATATTCGGGTGATCCATCAGGGCCAGCGCTTGCCGCTCCGACTCGAAGCGGGCGATCACTTGTCCGGTGTCCATCCCCGGCTTGATGATCTTGAGCGCAACGACTCGCCGGACCGGTTTCTCCTGCTCGGCCATGTAGACGACGCCGAAGCCGCCTTCGCCAATCCGTTGCAGCAGCTTATACGGGCCAATGAAGCTGCCGACTTGTTCCGGCAGCGCGTCGCCGATCAGAGTTGCCGCAAGGCCCTTCGGTACGTTATCAGATGTGCCGTTTGGCTCGTTCATGACAAAGCTCACCAGATTCCTGGGCGGCTCTTGCCACGCCGCATTAGACTCATTCTGGGGCTCTGCCGTGAGCGACGCAAGAAGGTCGATCGCCGCGTCAGAAGCGGATCGTGACAACCTGAAAACGGGCTCCGAAAAAACGCTCGTTTGATGCGCCCGACCTCACCCCGAATGACGTGCCTGTCGGGCAACGAGTTTCAAAAACGCTCAGAGACGTTTTTCGGTGCGCCCTGGAGCGTTCCGTAAATGGGTGATTTTGCGGCGCGCGCAGAAAACGCTTGAGTTTGCGAGACGACGCCGCACCTCACTCGTCGGCCCCGCAAGACGCATCCGCATGGTGAGCGCTGACTCGCAGTCGGTTTTCGTCGCGTCGTCTCCTTAGTGCGAGTGAGGCGAGTGTTTGGTTCCACTGATTAGAAACAGCGGTATTCCGACAAGCACGGGAACCACTCCCAGCAGGCACAACGCCCGCGCGTATGCAATGCTGGCGTACAGCATGTAGCCGCAGACTGAGATGAAGATCAGCGGCAGGAGCGGGTACAGCGGAGTCGAAAACGGTCGTTGTCGTCCCCGATCTTTGCGGCGGAGCACAAGCAAAGAAATACTGGTCAACAGGAAGAAGAGCCAGAAGACTGGCGCGGTTCCGGCCACGAGGGTATCAAAGCCTCCTTCATACCGGCTCCAAGGCAGCGTCTGAAGCCCGATCCCGGACAAGACGCGATCGATCGCGTCCCGGCCCGCCTCGGTCCCCACGCCAAGGATCAGCAACAGCGATACACACGCCTGGACAAGGAGGGAACAGACGGGTGAGTTGAGTCGCATGTTCCAGCGTCCCATCCACGAGAAGATCCGGTAATCGGCTCCCACACTGGCGTAAACGCGGGAGCCGGTGAGGATTAAGCCGCTGACGGCCCCCAGGGCAGAAACCATCACCAGGAGACTCATTCCGGCAACGCCCCGCTTCCCCAGGCATAGCCCGAAGATGTCGGCCGCTGGTGCACGCGAGCTGCGAAGTCCGGTGAAGCCCAGCGCGTGCACGAAGGCGACATTCACCAGCACGTACAGCGTCGTAATCAGTAGCGTTCCCAGGATCAGGGCCCGCGGCATGTTTCGGCGGGGTTCGCGGACATCAGCCGCGATAAAGGCTGCGTCGTTCCATCCGCCATAGGCGTACAGCACAAGGATCATCGCGAATCCGAACCCCGGCCCAGTCACCGGTTGGCCGGCACGCCACGCTGTCGCGCCCCCTTTCAGGAAGCCGATGACCAGCAGACCAGCTAGACCGAAAACCTTGGCAACGGTTAGCAGATTCTGCAGCGACTTGCCGACCCTCAGACCCAGCACGTTCAACAGGGTCAAAAAAGCCACAGCAGCGCTGGCAAACCAGACCGCAGTGCGGGGATCGCATTCGAAAAGGACGACTGCGTAGTCGGCAAATACGTAGGCAAGGGCCGCGATGCTGCCCGTGAGAATGGCAACGAGTCGCGTCCAGGCGAACAAAAAGCCCACTGCAGGCCCATAGGCACGGGTCAGGTACAGGTAATCGCCCCCGGAACCAGGATACGTCGTGGCCAGTTCGGCGTAGCAGAATGCGCCGACCAGCGCGACAAGGCCCCCCAGGGCCCAGACGGCGACCCCCTCCCAAGGATTGACGACGTTGCTGAAAACGGCCGGCGGAGCTTTGAAGATCGCCACGCCCACCACGATGCCGACGATCACGCTGATAGCGTCCCAGAGGCCGAGTCCCGCTGGTCGTTTCTCTTTCAGATCGCTCAGAGGATCCAATGCTCGTCCTCAACATCAGCGCGACGAATCGGCCATCGATTGAATAGAATACTTCCAAGCGTCAATCTTCGGAGCGGTGATGCCATGATGTCGTTGGCCAGGAAGCGATCGCTGCTACTGCTGTTTCTCGCCGTGGCGTTGCCGGCGCTCCTTCTTCTTCTCTCAAGGTCCTGGCACGACTCAGGGAAAAATGGTCCCGTGCAGACACCCGACGACCTCTCCGATTCGCAACATCAGTCGACAGAGAACGACGCCGCCCGATCAAAGAATCCCGAGCTGGCTCAGCAGCCGGACCGAGCGAAAGATCGCGATGTGGAAAAACCAGCACGACCAACGTCGGCAGGCGTCGACGACCCTCTCGAAATCGCGGCAGCACGGAAGCGCCTGGCCATGGTGCATGAGCAACTTGCTGGACGTGACATCTTGGACGAGCGGGTTTTGAACGCGATGCGGCGAGTCCGGCGTCACCTTTTTGTACCGGAGGATCTGCGGGAGCTGGCATACATCGACCGTCCACTGCCGATCGGAGATGGCCAGACGATCTCGCAGCCGTACATTGTGGCTCTGATGACTCAGCTTGCCCAGCCCGGCGAAAGCGCGCGTGCCCTGGACGTCGGAACGGGTTCGGGCTATCAGGCGGCCGTCCTTGCCGAGTTGGCGCGTCAAGTCTACAGCATCGAAATCCTTTGTCCGCTGGCGGACGCTGCCCGCCAGCGACTGAAATCACTGGGGTACGACAACGTCGAGGTTCGTTGCGGCGACGGGTTTAATGGCTGGCCAGAGCGCGCGCCTTTTGACGTCATAATTGTGGCCGCAGCGTCAAAGGAAGTTCCGCAGCCGCTGATCGACCAGCTCGCACCCACTGGTCGACTGGTGATCCCCGTGGGAAAGTACTTCCAGGAACTGATGCTCATCGAGAAGCAGCCCGACGGAAGCGTCAAACAGCGGGCGGTCGCCCCAGTTGCCTTCGTACCGATGACCCGCGAAAAAAAAGACGAGGACAAGGCTC
>DASPSM010000805.1:0-3674 GCA_035623955.1 Planctomycetaceae bacterium | reverse complement strand
CAGCCTTTATCGAGCACCAGCGCGCCCTGCACGAGTCGGACGTGAAGATCGCCGGCCGCCGGGCCGACCCTCGCGAGTCGGCGTTGCTCGACTTTTGCCAGGTGCTGATGTGTCTCAATGAGTTTGTGTACGTGGATTGACTATGCAAGCGCTCCCCAGGTTCTTTGCCCCGCCCAGCCCGGCCTTCCCTTCGCGGCGCGAGTTTTTGACTCGGGCCGGGAATGGTTTCGGCATGCTCGCGCTGGCCGGCTTGCTGCAAGAACAGGGACTTTCGGGAACGGCCGCCGCTTCCACCATCGATCCCCGCAACCCGCTCGCCGCCCGCGACGGACATTTTCCTGCCAAGGCGCGGGCCGTGATTTGGCTGTTTCTTAACGGCGGGCCGAGCCAGGTCGATACGTGGGATTACAAGCCTGAGCTGGCTCGCCGCGACGGCCAGGAACTGCCCGGCTTTGACAAAAACACGGGCTTCTTTACCGACCAGGTCGGACCGGTGATGAAGTCGCCCTTCCGCTTCCGCCAGCACGGTGAATGCGGCAAATGGGGCTCGGAAATCTTTCCCAACATCGCCCGGCACGTCGACAAGATGGCCTTCATCCATTCGTGCTGGACGACGTCGAACAACCATTCGCCCGCCTTGTTCATGATCAACACGGGCATGTCGCGAATGGGGTTCCCCTGCGTCGGCTCGTGGGTGACGTACGGCCTGGGGAGCGAGAACCGCAGCCTGCCCGGTTTCGTCACCATGTACGACACGCTGGGCCGCGGCCTGCCAAAAGGCAACGCGTCGAACTGGGGCTCGGGTTTCTTGCCCAGCATTTATCAAGGCACGGTGCTGAAACCCAAGGGCGCGCCGATCGACAATCTGTATCCGCCCAAAGGGGTCACCGATCGCGAGCAGCGCTCGCAGCTCGACTTGCTCAAAAAGCTCAATCAGCGGCACCTCGCCCAAACGCCCGATGACTCCGAGCTGGCGGCGCGAATCGAAAGCTTCGAGCTCGCCTACCGAATGCAGATGGCGGCCCCAGAATGTCTCGATCTCGAGCGCGAATCGCTGGCGACGCAGCACCTCTATGGTCTCGACAATCCGCGGTGCACGCACATCGCGAAGCAGTGCCTGATCGCCCGGCGGCTGGTCGAAAGAGGCGTGCGTTTCGTGCAGATCTATAGCGGCGGGATGGAAAACGAGCGGAGCTGGGACGGGCACCAGGATATCGTCAAGAACCACGCCGGCTTCGCGCGCGAGGTCGACATCCCGATCGCCGGCTTGCTGACCGACCTGGCCGCCCGTGGTTTGCTCGACTCGACGCTGGTCCTCTGTTGCGGCGAGTTCGGCCGGCTGCCAATCGTTCAGAAAGGTGGCACCGGCCGGGATCACAATCCGCACGCGTTTACGACCTGGATGGCGGGCGGCGGCGTTAAAGGGGGCATCTCCTATGGCGAAACCGACGAGATCGGTTTCAAAGCCGTCGTGAACAAGGTCGGCGTCCACGACCTGCACGCGACCGTGCTGGCCCTTTTGGGGATCGAGCACACGCGGCTCACCTATCGCTACAGCGGCCGCGACTTCCGGCTCACTGACGTCGAGGGGACGGTCGTCCGCGAGATCCTCGCCTGAACCAGGCCAGATCGTCGCGGTTAGCGGTTCCCGATCGCCTTCGCCATCTCCACCGCCAGTATTTCGTTGCCCGTGGGGCTTAGGTGGCAGCAGTTGTCGCGATAGGTCGGCCGCGTTTCGTGGGCGAAGATCTGGGTCAGGTCGTGGAATTTCACGCCCTGGGACGCCAGCTCGCGGCCCGCTTCGATCAAGATCGGGTATCCGGCCTCGACCGCGGGCCGGCCGGGGTACTTTTCTTCGACGGTGACGCTGCGCTCCAGTTCGCCCATCGGCTTGGAGCCGGGCAAATACTGATTGGGCTGCAGGAAATCGTGGTATTCGATGCCGAAGGCGTCGCAGGTCTTGGATAGCTCGAGCGACGACCGCTTCCACACGTCGACGCAGTGCCGCAAGAGCGATGGCAAGTCGGAAAACTCCGCTGGCGGTCCTTGTGCCGTGAAACTGCGATGTTTCTCGCGGAGCTCGATCGTGTCGCGATAGCCGGCAATGATCGATCGCGCGAGCCATTCGTGCCGCACGGCCCATACGAGACGCGCCGTAGGTGAATAGCACCAGGGGACGGCGGAAAAAGCATTGGCCCAGGCCCGGTCGGCCTCTTGCAGATAGACGACTTCGCCCATCCGCCGCAACAGGGCCGTATCGCGTCGTTCCAACACGCGGACGCCCCAATCGCGCGGAAAGCTCGGAAAGACACCCGCAGGCTTGTTTTCCACCGCGGGGAGGGCGACTTCGTTGTAGCCGTCGATATTGAGGATCAGGTCGAACTCGGCCCCGAGCGCGAGGAGGTAGTTGACGACAAACAGCTGCTGCGGCTGCTTGTAACCGGGGATCGCCAACTGCACGAAGACGATCCGCTTGTCGGCGAAGCGCGGGAACCGTTTGAGCTGCGCCTCGAATTCGCCAAGGCCGAACTGGCAGAACTCCTGGGCCAGCGACCCTCCGACGATGCCGATGATGACCTTTCCCTTTTCCCGATGCTGAATCGGCGACTTGGCATCGATGAAGCCGAACTCATTGATCGGCAGCGTGCCGGGCTCGGCGTTATCTTGATCTTTCGGGCGGCGGACAAAGCCGAAGTAGGGATGGACCGAGTCCTCTGCCGCAAGCGGATCGTCGACGTCGGTCTGCGCGCCGGCTGCCTTTTCCAGCTCGCGCCAGCTCCCCGACATGCTGCCGCTCTGGAAGGCGAGGGCGACGAATGAAATCAGCTCGGCAATGCCCCAGGCAAGCAACAGGGCCAAGCCACGCACCAGCCAGACGCGGCGACGAGGCTTCCCTGGTTTCGGCACCGCCTGAGCGCTAGCGTTCAACGTCTGCGTCACGTTGCGAAAGCCAATCACAGTACTCGGCGAGCCCTCAGTGCCCGAAGAACCACGTCGACTTTCGCAGACGGCGGGCCAACAGCTCGCGGCAATCTTCCAGGGCCTTAAGGGAGGGGAACGCGGACTTCGGCAGCATCAGCCAGTTGCCCGGGGAATTATTCCACACGAGGAAGCTCCACGGCGTTTCCTTGTAGCGCGTGAAAGTCGTCCATGCGAGAGTGCCCGTTCCGTCTTTGGTGGCCACAGTCACGGATTCTTCGCCCAGGCTGACGGTATGCGACCTGTTTTCCTTTCGATGGGTGAACCACGAGTATGTCGTGAGGAACGTGACGAGGACGGCCGAGCCAGCCGCAGATGCGGGAATCACGAAATAAAAGAACACCTGCGCTTCGGTGAATTTGGCTTTCGGATTTGGCGTGAGCGACGCGACAAACCAACCGACGATCAACATCCCGGTCCAAAAGATTGCAACTCCGCGTCCCAGCGCCCACGAAGCAAGCGACCAATCGAACCAGTTCCAGAGGCTGAGGCGCACATCAATAGAAATCTTTGAGCAATCGTGAGTCGGCGCAAACGCGACCGAATCGGCGATATCCGTTGCGTCAATCTGTTCGTCGGCACCCAGCTCGATCTCCCGCAGCCAATTCACCGATTCTGGCGAAGGGAAAGCTCGCTTGGGCAGGACCCACCACACCGTGTTTGATCGGTGTTGCAGCAAAAACAGCGCATCCGAC
>DASPSM010000793.1:0-4576 GCA_035623955.1 Planctomycetaceae bacterium | reverse complement strand
GATGTCCTCGGCCCAGTTGACGGCCTGCTTGTAGTTCATCAGCGCGAAGGGCCCGATCTCGCCGGGCCGGTGACATTGCTGGCAGTTGGCTTGCAAGAGGGGCAGGACGTCGCGGTAGTAAGTGACCGAGCCATCCTTCTTGGTTGCCTTCTCGGCGCCGATCAGGCAGCCGATGGTTTCGGTGATCGGACGGCTCACGGCCTTGCCCGCGATAATCTCGTCGAGCGCGTTCTCGAGGTCGTGGGACTTGATCTGTTGGTTGCGTTTGAGCCGGGCTGCGAAGGCATCGTCCACGCGGCCGCGATAGCGGAGCACCAGGTTGTGATCGAGCACGAAGGCCTCGGGCGTCTTCTCCGCTTTGAAGGCGGCGACGGCGAGCCCCTGGTTGTCGCAATAGACGGGGAAGCCCAGCGAAAACTCGGCGACGCGCTTGGCGACGCTCGCGGGCGTCTCCGCTTCACTGGCGCAGATGCCCACAAAGGTCACGCCGCGGTCGGCGTATCGCTTCTGCATCCCGGAGAGCACGGGGGAATAACTCGTCGAGACGGGGCATTCGAACGACAAGAAGACGACGACCGTCGCCTTGGTGCCCTTGAGATCGGTCAGCGCGAGCTTCTTGCCGGCCGCGTCGACGAAGTTGACGTCGCCGATTTTCTGACCGAGTTTGGCGGACGTCAGCGATTCGCCCGGAGCTGAGCCGCTCTGCGCGGCGAACACCAGAACGGCTGCAGCAACGATCCCGGTCAATCGCATACAGTTCTCCCCGCAATTCGGAATGATGAAGGGCGAAGATTCAGTGAATGGGTTTTGGGCCTGACTTTCAGTCATTCGTGTTGATCGGTCAAATCTTGCGGCGTCCCCGCAGACGTAGCGACGGATTCGAGAGATCCGCGGCCCCAAAGCGGCGAAACGGGCCTGCAGTCGATCAGGCACACCCATTTCGGGAGTCGCGAGCCCGGCAGCGTGCACGTCATAAATACCACTTCGCGCGGGATTTGCACAAGGCGTCTGACGCGTCAAGGGTCGCCTTACGGCTGAAAGACGACGCCGCTTTCGATCAGTTTGCGGATCGAGGCCGAGTCGAGTCCCAACAGCTCGCCCAGCGTGGCGCCCGTATGTTCGCCGAGCATCGGGGCCGATTTCGGCGCAGCGGTCGGCTTCTTAGTTTGATCGGGGCGTGCGAATTTGATCGGCGCGCCGGTCACGCGATGGCGTCCGACGGGCGACTGCTCGACAAATGGGAACATCCCTCGGAAAGCGCTCTGCGGATCCTCGACAACCTCGCGCAGGTTGTGCACCAGCGAGCAGGGGATGCCGCCGGCGCTCAGCGTTTTGAGCCATTCGGCCGCCGGACGGGTGCGAAACAGATCCGCCAGCAGTCCTTCGATCGCCGCCCGGTTCTTAACCCGCAGGTGGTTCGTCGCGTAGTCGGGGTGATGTTCGAGATCGGGGCGCTTGATCGCTGCGCAGAAGGCCGTCCAGAGCTTTTCGCTGCCGATGGCGATCGAAAAGTCGCGATCCGCGCCCGAGAAAACGCGATAGGGGACGATCGTCGGATAGGCCGAGCCCATCGGCTTGGGCAGGACGTTGGACCCCAGGTAGATCATGAAGCAGCTGGTCATGCCCGAGATCATGCTGTCGAACATCGAAATGTCGATGTATTGGCCGCGTCCCGTTTTGTCGCGCGAGCGCAGGGCCATCAGAATGCCCATGATGGCAAACATGCCGGCACTGACGTCGGCCACCGAGTACCCACAGCGCGCGGGCCCGCCTTCTTCGGTTCCGGTGATGCTCATCAGGCCGCTGGAGCTTTGGACGATCAGGTCCATCGCCGGCTCGTTTCGCGACGGGCCGTCCTGACCGTAGCCCGAGATCGAGCAATAGACGATCCCGGGATTGCGCGCCCGCACGGCGTCGTAACCCAGGCCGAGCCGCTCCATCGTCCCGGGGCGAAAATTCTCGATGAAGACGTCCATTTTCTCCACGAGCCGCAGGCACAGCTCGATCCCTTCGGGCTTCTTGAGGTCGATCGAGATGCCGAACTTGCCCCGATTGAGCCCCATAAAGAAGCTCGACTGGTCGCCATAGTTGGGGGGGCCCCAGCCGCGGCCGATGTCGCCGCCGTCGCGCGACTCGAGCTTGTAGACGTCGGCCCCGTAGTCCGCCAGGATCAGCGTGCAGAACGGGCCCGCCAGCGCGTGCGAAAAGTCGAGCACCCGCAATCCGACGAGCGGTTTGCTGGGATCGACTTCGGATGCGACGGAAGTCATCGTCTCACTCCGCGGCAACCTCTTCTTGGAGTCGGCACCAGCGATCTTCGGCTTCGGCGATCTGGGCGGCCAGTGCAGAAACTTCGTTGTGCAGCCGCAGGGCTTCGGCCGGATCGGTCGTTTTCAGCAATTGATCGTTGGCTTCGCGCTTCTGGGCGTCGAGCTGAGAGATCGTGCGTTCGAGATTGGCGATCTCTTTGCGGGCCGAGCGGCCGTTCTTGGGGGCCTGGCGAGGAGCTGCCGTTTCGGCCTTCGCTGGGACGGCTCGCGCTGGCGCGGGGCGGGCGTTCCGGCTTTCGCGTTCCCGCTCCCCCTGCTCGATCTCTTTATTGACTGCGTAGAGGTACGCCTCGTAGTCGCCCCGGTAGTTGACGACCCGGCCGTCGCGGACCTCGACGATGCAGGTCGCAACGCGCTTCATGAAGTGCCGGTCGTGGCTCGTGAAGATCACCGTCCCCTGATAGTCCAAAAGAGCGTCGGCCAGCGCCTCGACGGTATCGACGTCGAGATGGTTGCCCGGCTCGTCGAGCACCAGCACGTTGTGCTGTGCCAGGAGCAAACCCGCCAGGCAGAGCCGGGCCCGCTCGCCGCCGGAGAGGACCGAGATCGGCTTCTCTACGTGGTCACCGCGAAAGAGCAGGGCGGCTGCCTGATCCAGAATGGCCTGCGTCTTCGTGCCGATGGCCGCCTTCTGCTCCAGATAGCCGATCACCGTCTCATTGCTGGGCAGGCTGGTGTAAACGTGTTGGGCATAAACGCCGACGTTGCAGCCGTAACCCCAGCGCACCTCGCCGGCCCGCGGCTTGAGCGAATCGACGAGCGTCCGCAGCAGCGTCGTTTTTCCCTGGCCGTTGTCCCCGACGACGGCTGCCCGCCAGCCGTGATCGATTTCCAGATCGATCTGGCTGGCGACTTCGCGCTCGGGATAACCGATGGTCAGCTCGCGGCAGCGGACGGCCGGGCCTTTGCGCGGTTCGACCTCCGGGGCGCGGATTTTGGCGGTCGCTTCGTCGGCATCGATTTCGATCAGGTCGAGTTTTTCGAGCTGCTTGCTTTTGGACCGGGCGCGGGTCGCCGTGCTGGCGCGGGCTTTGTTCTTGGCGATGAATTCCTCGAGGTGCCGGCGTTTTGACATTACGGTGGCGTTCGTGCGTTCGTCCCGTTCGCGGCGTTCGCGCTGATTTTCGAGGAACGCGTCGATCTTGCCCGAAAACATCGTCAGCTTGCCTCGAGCGATCTCCAGCGTCTGCGTGCAGGTCGAGCGCAAAAAGGCCCGATCGTGCGAGACGATCAGGCAGGCTTCCTGATAATTCCGCAAGAAGTGCTCGAGCAGAATCTGCGTGCGCAAGTCGAGAAAGTTCGTCGGCTCGTCGAGGAGCAGGAGATTCGGCTCGTGCAAGAGGAGGGCGGCGAGCTTGACGCGCGTCTGCCATCCTCCCGAGAGCTTGGCGACCGGCCCTTCCAGCAGCTCGCTCTTGAGTTCGAATTGACCCGCGACCTCGCCGCACTTCCAATCGGGCTGCTCGCTATCGCGCATCAAGAAGTCGAGCACCGTTTCGCCGGGATGAAACGGGTCGTGTTGCCGCAGGTAGCCTAGTCGGAGCTTCGGATGGCAAATGACCTCGCCGCGTTCGAGTTCCTCTTCGCCCAACAGGACGCGGAGCAGGGTGCTTTTGCCGGCGCCGTTTCGGCCAACGAACCCGACCTTCACATCGTCGACTAACGTGAGCTCCGCATCGTCGAGGAGGATCTGGTTTCCATAACTCTTGGTCGCATTCTTGACCTGCAATAACACCGCCATTCCGGACAAATCCTCTCGTTATAAAGGTCGTGCGCCGACGCCTCTTGAGGTCAGTGGGCCGCGCGCAGTCTGGGTCTTTTATGCAACCCAGGTTGATGCGGCAAGCCCAACGGCGTTGGCTGCGGCGAACGCGGCACGGCCGATATCGACCCCGCGCAAAGTTAACCACCAATTATTCGCAATCACCCCACCTGTTGACAAACCCAGGCTTGTTCTCGGCCGGCACGGACCTGAGAATTTCGTGATTGAATGAGCTTGCTGACCCCCATCCAACGACCTGACAACGGCATGTGGAATCCCTGGAAGTTCATCGGACCGCAGCGCAAAGACGAGTTCTTGCGCCGCCGATCCGAACTCCTGGCGACGGCTCCCATTCCCTGCTTGTGGCTCCTGGGCAAAACAGGGAGCGGCAAGACGTCAATCGTTCGCTTCCTCACCGGGGCCGCAGACGCCGAGATCGGGCGCGGCTTTCGTCCGCAGACGCGGCACTCGCGGCTGTTCAGTT
>DASPSM010000763.1:0-4185 GCA_035623955.1 Planctomycetaceae bacterium | reverse complement strand
CATGTCGAGATAGTGATCGGGGCGGATCCAGTTTTGGCTGACCCAGCCGGCGTCGCTGCCGGGGAGCGTGTGCAGGACGCGGATTGGCCGGTACCAGGGGAGCGAGACTTCCCGCTCGCTGTCGCTTTCAAAAGTGAACAGATCGCCCGCCTCGTTGATGGTAAAGTCGTACGCGTTGCGTAATCCGTCGGCGAGAATCTCGCCGCCCGAAAGATCGGGCTTCAGGCGCAAGATGCAGCCGGCACGGGGCTCTTTGATCGGCGACGACTTCAGCTTGATGTACGACGACGAAATTCCGGTGTCGTTGCCGACGATCACGTACCACCAGCCGTCGGGCCCGCGGTGAACCGCGTGGGCGTTGTGCTCTCCACCGGTCTTCAGCTTGAGGAACACGTCGGGGGGCCCGTCGGCGCGATCGTCGGCGTTGGCGTCTCGGTAGCGGATGAGTCCGGCGTCGCCCGTACAGATCAGGTCGCGCCCCCGGAAACACATACCCTGCGCTCCGCTCGCGGGGCCGTCGGCGAACTGCTTGTACGAATCGGCGACACCGTCGTGCTTGCTGTCGATGAGGATCCGCACGTACCCGGGCCCGGAAACCACCACGCGCCCGAACGGATCGATCGTCAGCGAGAAGATGTCGTGTGCGAGTGTGTCGTCGGCGTACTGCTTGACGACGAATCCAGGGGGCACCTGCAGATTGGTGGCGTCGTCGCACTGCACGCGGCCGCAGAGCCCAGCTGTCAGCAGGATCGTCGCCAGAAGCAGTCGCGTGGCAGATCGCCTGTTACACATCTTGTGTTTCTCCGACGACACGAAAGGAGGATGCCATCCGCGCTGACCCCCTCACCCCCAGCCCCTCTCCCGCAAGGGGAGAGGGGAGAAGATCGTCACGGAAGGCCTCATTTCCACGCAACGTTTTCTTGCGCGATAGGTGTCACTGCCACTCTTCCCCCCTCTCCCCTTGCGGGAGAGGGGCTGGGGGTGAGGGGGTCCGACCGCGGTCCAAGAATGGCGCATGGTAAATTGACAACGTCGACTCAGAAGCAGGCGCACAACTCAGTTGACAAATCTGTCAGAGGGTAAAGACTTCAAGAGGCAGACTTCTGGCAGGGCCGGCAACTCCCGGGGCGCGGAATCTTAGCGGCTTTTCCGGATTTGGGGCAATGCGGAATCCCAAAGCCTGTCCGCATTTACCGTTTTATCGCAAATCGAATATCATCGGAAATCGCCGCGGGAATTGGGCCCAATCTTGTCACTAAGCCCGTTCGAGCGCTGGAAGGTCGGCCCGTGCGAGGCCACGCAAATTGAACCCCCATTTGGCCCGAAACGAACGTACGGGATTTGTCGGAATCGACGCTTCCGGGCAAGGCGCCCGGCGCCTACCAGAGAGCGTGTTTCCCCTCGTCTCATTCGATAGGGCGTCTGTCATGCGCAGATCCGTCTCATTCGCGCCGACAGTTTTGGTCGTCGCCGTCGCCCTCCTGACTCAGGTCGCGCGGGGCGCTGACCCGCCGCCAGGGGGCAAGATCCGGCTCGACAATCTATTAGGCCCGCCGAAGGGGACTTCGCTCCTCGGAATCGATTCAGAGTCGCGCGCCGCCGAGGATCAGCAGCCCACGGTTCGGGTGGGGCTCGTCCCCACGAATGCCAAAACGGGCGAAGTGGTGACTCTTTCGGTGACCGTGACGGTTCCGCCCGACTATTACACGTATTCCACGAGTCCTAACGGGCTCGGGGCAACGCGGATCGAGATCACTAGCGCTGCCGGCCTGTCGCCTTTGGGCGAGTTCGAGGCCGACCACGAGCCCAAGATCATCACCGACGAAACGACCGGCAAACCCGTTGAGAAATTCGAGCAGGGGGTCACGTGGCTGCGGCAATATAAGATGACGGCCGAGCGACCGGAGGATGTCCGCGTCTCGGGCCTGGTCGATCTGCGGTATTGCAACTCGAAGGGCTGCCGCATTTTCTCGCAGAAGATCTCCACCCGGCTCGTCAAGAACGCCGCGGGCGACGAGCCGGCCGCTGCTCCCCCAAGCCTAAGCCAGGTGGAGATCCCGAAATCGCTCGGCGGCCAGTCGGGACATGTGAAGCTCACCTTTCTGCTCGGCCCGTCGGAGCCGAAGCCCGGCGAGACCGTAACGCTTGGGATCACCATGGCGCTCGATCCCGACTGGCACACCTATTCGACGACGCAGAAGCCGGGAATCGGCTCGACGACGACCAGGATCGAATTGAAGTCGACCAAGAATCTCGTGCCCATGGGCGAGACCTTCAAGCCAAGTCGCGACCCGGAAGTGAGCGGCAAAGAGGCGGCCGGGCTCGAACCGAAAGAGGTCTATCACGGCGAAATCACCTGGACCCGCCATTTCAAGTATCAGCCGACAGGCAACGACAAAGGCTTCGGCGTCTCGGGGAGCATCTACTACGGCGTCTGCGACCAGGCGATGTGCCTGCCTCCCAAGACGGTGAGATTCAGCCTGGGGGACCTCAAAGGAGCAGGCCAACCTCCCAAACCGATTGCCGACGACAGCGACCCAACGAGCGACGGCACGCTCGTGGCCGAGTCGGGAACGCTGGGGTTCTACTTACTCGGCGCGTTCTTCGGCGGGATGCTGCTGAACATCATGCCCTGCGTGCTGCCGGTGCTCGCGATCAAGGTTTTGAGCTTCGTGCAGCAGGCGGGTGAAAGCCGGTCGCGGATCTTCTTATTGAACGTCGCGTATTCGGCCGGCGTGATTGTCGTGTTCCTGGCGCTGGCGACATTGGCGGCGGGGACGCAGCTCGGATTGTCGAAAAGCGGCAACTTCGCGTGGGGCAGCCTGTTTCAGAGTGCGCGCTTCAACCTGGTGATGGCCTGTCTCGTCTTCGCGATGGGGCTGAGCCTGTTGGGCGTGTTTGAAATCCCCGTCCCCGGCTTTGTCGGCTCGGCCGCCGGGGGCGCTCAGCGCGAAGGATTTTTAGGCGCCGCGCTCACCGGCGTGTTCGCGACCCTGCTGGCGACCCCTTGCACAGGACCGTTCATGGCGACCGCCGTGGGCTGGGCCGTGAGTCAGCCGGCGCTGACGATTTATCTGCTCTTTGGAGTGATGGGATTGGGGATGGCCTTTCCCTACCTGGTCCTCGGACTCTTCCCGCGACTCGTGCGCTGGCTACCCAAGCCGGGCGACTGGATGACTCGGTTCAAGGAGTTCGCGGGTTTCGTGCTGTTGGCGTCGGTGATTTTCATCGTCTATTACACCGACAAGCGGTACACGATTCCGCTGTTGGTGATGCTGCTGGGCGTCGCGCTGGGGCTGTGGATGATCGGAAATCTGTACGACGTCAACTCGCGGATCCATCACAAATGGACCGTTCGGTTGGTCGCGGTGGCCCTCACGATCCTCATCTGCTGGAGCGGATTCAGCCTCTCGGGGGAGAACAAGTACCGGCTCCCGTGGCAGCCATTCTCCGAGTCCCGCATTGCCGCTTTGCTTAAAGAGAACAAGCCCGTGCTTGTCGACTTCACTGCCGACTGGTGCATCAACTGCCACTTCAACGAGGGGCTGGCGCTCAATACGAAGGACACGAAGGAACTGGTCGAGAAGAACAACATCGTCCCGCTGCTTGCCGACTTCACGGACGAGTCCGAGGAGATTCACCGCTGGCTGCAAAAATTCCGCCAGAACGGCGTGCCGCTGACGGTCATCTTCCCGCCCGGAAAGGCCAAGCCCATCGTCCTGACCGGCGTCTACACGCAGGGCGAGCTGCTGGAGGCGCTGCGTCATGCCGTTGAGCCCATTCCGAGCGCAAGCGTGGAGACGACTGAATCCGTCGTGCGCTAGCGGCACGCGCGTCTAGAGATCGATCCCCAGCTCTTCGATCTTGCGATACAGGCTGGAAAGGCCCAGCTTGAGGCGCTTGGCCGCCTCGCGTTTGTCGGGCCATTGTCTGAGCACGCGCGAGATGTGCAGCCGTTCGTAATGCCTCAGCGCCGAGCGCAGGTCGTCGGTGTCGGGCAGGGGCTGGCCGATGCCCAAGAGGTCGGGGGGCAGATCCTTGGGCTCGATCAACGTGTCGTCGCACATCATCACCGCCCGCTCGACGGCGTTATCGAGCTGGCGGACGTTGCCCTTCCATTGGGCGGCCATCAAGAGGCGAATCGTCTCGCTCGTGGCACCCGTCACGCGCTTGCCCATTGCCCGC
>DASPSM010000758.1:0-20302 GCA_035623955.1 Planctomycetaceae bacterium | reverse complement strand
GTCCCAGTCGACGTGTCCTTCGCCCGGCGTGCCGCGGTCGTTCTCCGAAATGTGCACGTGCACCGTGTAAGGCGCACAGTCGCGGATCGCCTTCGCGATGTCCTTTTCCTCGATGTTGGCGTGGAACGTGTCGTACATCATCCGCAGGTTGGGATGATTGACTTCGCGGCAGAAGCGGGCCGTGTCCGCCGCCGTGTTGAGGAAATAGCACTCGAAGCGATTGAGATACTCCAGCACCAGCGTGACGCCGGCCTGTTTGGCGTAATCGGCCAGGTTCGTGAAGAATTCCTTGCCCCGCTGCCATTCATCGGAGGTAGGGCCTTTGCCGGTGAATTCCCCGATGGCCGAATGAAACGGCCCAGCCAGGAGCTTCGAGCCGCAGACTCGGCTCAAGTCGACGGCTTTCTTCAGGTGCTCCATCGCCGCCTTGCGGATGCCCGCGTCGGGCGAGATCGGATTGACGGCGGCCCCCACGCAGACCACCGTCGTGCGATCGAGCTTCAGCGAGTCGAGTTTTTTTCCGATCCGCTGAAAGTTCGCTTCGTCGAGTTGAAAGATCGGGATCTCCACGCCGTCGTACCCGCACTCCTTCAGCATCCCGAAGACCGAATCGTGCGAAGGATCGACCGCGGTGGTCCACAACAGCATGTTCATGCCATATTTCATGTCAGTCTGCCTCGACGAAATGAAAGAGGGGGACGGCAAAATGGGAAGCGGGAAGCAGGCCGTCCGCGTACGCCCGAACAATGCTCCGACCGGCCGACAACGGTTCCTCGACGCCGACCGGCAGCGGATCCAGTTTGACCCGCCGCAGAACTTGATTCAAGCGATAGGCCAACCGCGCGCTATCGGCATAGTCGCGCAAAAACTGCTCGCGGCAAAAGAGGGGCAGCCAACGAGCGACGTCGACCGATTGGCCGGCGAGATCGGCGACGGCCCACGCCAGCCGCTCCGCGTCGAGCTGTGCCAGGACCGCGTAGTAACGCTCAAGGGCCTTGGGGTGCCGCTCGATCAGGACCGAGTCCAAGAGCAACTCACAGGCGATGTGGCCTAAGAATCCGCAGCGGAAGTTGTCGCCCGGACCGAGAAAGTCACGAAACAGCCTGGCGACATGGGCCGTCGCCTCGGCAAAGGCCCGTGTCTTGTGGAACCAGCGGTCGTCCTCTAAATGCTGCCAGACTCCGGCCGCCAATTCGGACTCGATCGACCCGGAGCCGTCCGCTCGCTCCAGGACGGGCTTGGGGCGCAATCGCACCCGACGGTCGATGACCGAGAGCCAGTCCGGCAGCGCCGTTCCCGCGAGAAACCAGGGCCGATCAAGAAATCGAATGCCGTGCGCGAAATAGTTCATCGAGCAACTGACCGGTGCCGCCGGTGGGACGCCTGTGCAATCTTATCAACATGCGACCGCGCGATGTTGTCACCGGTCGCCTCATTGTGCACAATCCCAAGCGCGCTCCACAAGAATTCTGGGCGAAAGTGGTTCGATGGCCAAACCCCTGCGATTGATCGTGCTGGCACGGGACCAGTCTCCTCGCGTGCAGGACGCCTGGCATGAAATCTCGGAATTCCTCGCGAGCGAACCGGGAGTCGAGGTGGTCGCGGCCGCGGTCACCGACGATCTCGTCCTCGACGACCTGGACGCCGACCTGGTCGCCGTGCTCGGCGGCGACGGAGCGATTCTTCGCGCGTGCCGGCAGATGGGGATGCGGCAGCTCCCGATTGTCGGAGTCAACTTGGGCCGCCTCGGCTTTCTGGCCGACCTTTCGCCCGAAGAGTTTCGCAACCAGTTCCCCAAGTTGCAGGCCCGAAACTATCGGGTCGTCGAGCACCTGATGTTCGAGTGCACGGTCAAGGCAGCCGGCCGCGCCGTCGAAACTTTTTTGGGTCTCAACGAAGTCTCGGTTTCGTGCGGCGGCTCCCGGCACATGGTCGACGTGCACCTGGCGATCGACGGCGAATCGGTCACGACCTACAGCTGCGACGGCTTGATCGTCAGCACGCCCGTCGGCTCGACCGCCTACAGCCTGGCGGCCGGCGGGCCGATCCTGCGACAGGATCTCCAAGCTTTCGTCGTCACGCCGAACTGTCCCCACGCGCTCACGAATCGCCCGTTGGTCGACGGGGCCGATCGCGTCTACAGCCTCACGCTGCGGCGAGGCCGAGAAGGATCGGCAGTCGTCATCGACGGCCAGGTGCAACGCCCGCTCGTCGAAAGGGACGTGGTCGAAGTGCGTCGGGCCCCGGTCACTTTCAAGCTGGCTCGCGTCAGCGGGCTAAGCTATTACGCGACCCTGCGGCGAAAACTCCATTGGGGAACGCAGCCGCGCTACAACTCAGATGATCCAGATGAAGAGTCGGTCGGCTAGTCGCGCACGCCCCACTCGCCCTTATTGCGCCGGATACTGCATCGGGCGCGGCGGGAAGAACAAGCCGAAGGCGTTCTTGACGAGCGCGTTGATCACCGGGTGCGTCCCTTTCACATAGATCGAAAGGGGGACCTGGAAGCTGCTCAGCTTCTGGTGTTTGAATTCGTCGCTCGTCTGCCCGATGTAGATGCGGCGAGGCCGGCGCTGGAAGGCGGCCGAGACTGCCTCGTAGAACAAGTTGAAATACAGATCGCAATCGGGGTTCAGCTTGTAGTCGTAGCCAACGAACATCTGGTCGAAGACCTCTTCGACCGTCAGCGTTGCGGCAAACGCCGCGACTCGCTCGCCTTGAAAGATGTAGGTGAACAGCGAATTGTCCGGCAGCTGGCGGGCGATCTCGCGGAAAAAACTGGCCGGGAGCCACTCGAATCGCACTTTGGCCCGGTCGAGCACGCCGTCGTAGAGTCGATGCACGTCGTCGGTATAAAAGCGATCGGCTCCCTCGCCGCCGCGCAGATGGACCACTTTGAATCCGAGTTTCGCGAATTTTTCGCGGGACTTCCGGATCGTGCGCCGCTTCGCCGACGGGATGCTCGCCAGATAGTCATCGAAGCTCGCGTAGCCGGCCGGAGCGCAATTCATGGGCAGGCTGTCGGCCTGACGGTAGCCGAGCGCCGCCAGTGGCTCCAAATCGTGGCACTCGTGCGCTTCGAATTCCTTGAAGACGATGCACTTGGCCTTCGTTTCACGCGCGAAGCGCTGAGCCTCGGCATCGATAAGGTAGAGAGCCGCCTCGCGGTCGGCTTCCGGCGCGAACCGCACGTGGCTGGCGCCGCAGGAGATGGGCAGGCCGACCAGGAGGAGCGGAATCCGCAAGAGGACCGGTGCCACGCCGTTGATTACGTTCGCCACCTTGCGAGCCAATCCGTCAGCCAGCACGGCCGCGTCGACGGGAAAAAAGCACAGGCACGCCGTGGCCATCGGTTGACCATGTTCGTCCCGCACAACGATCTGCCGAAAACGGCAAACATTGGCGAACGAATTCTCTACAGCCGCGACGAAGCCCGGGTGCATGAAGGGGTCGACGCGCGGATCGCGGACGCGGTTCCACTCGTCCGGATCGACGTCGCGGATCGAATCATAGAGCGACGTCGTATAGGCACGCTGACTGGTAGAAGGCTGGGTGGAAACGACCATCGTCATGGTGTCGCCGTCAAGCGTTGAAAGAAACGCCGCCGTGCCTACTGAGCTGCATCCGCCGAAGTGAACGGAGCGCGCTGGGCCGCGTCGTGCTTGCCAACGCTCGTCTTGGCGATCATCTCGGCGATGATCGAGACGACAAAATCGATTTCCTCGCAAGTTTTCTCGAAGGCGGTCAAAAACTCCTGCGTCTGGCCCTCCGTAATCGTCAGCGGTGGCTCGATCCGCAGGACCAACGGATTGGAGCGAGTGAATTGCGTGTAGATCGCATGTCCCTGCATCAGCGTCTGCATCGCGTGCAGCACGTGGAACGCATCGATCATCTGGCCGACTTCCGCGGCAATGTACCGCGCCATGCCGGTCGGGTCGATCTGCAGCCAGTGCGATTTGACGTTGGACTGAAGCGGATTCAACTCGACGCCCAAGAGCAGGCCGCGTCCGCGGACCTGCTTGACGCAGCGGAACTGCTTGGCAATTCGCGTCAGCCCTTCGAGCAGTTGCTCGCCGCGTCGGGTGGCATTTTCGGCCAGGCCCTCGCTCTCCAGAACGTCCAAAGCGGCCAGTCCCGCGGCCGTCGCGAGGCTACCACCGCCGAACGTGCTGGTGTGTAGCGTGCAGTTGGCAACGGTTCCGTAAGCCTTCATCCACAATTCACGGCGGCAGAGCATCGCCCCGATTGGCATCAGGCCGCCACCGAGCGATTTTGCCAGAGTCATTGCGTCCGGATGGACGTCCTCGTGCTCGACGGCGAACGTCAGGCCGGTGCGGCCGATTCCCGTCTGCACTTCATCGACGATCAAGAGCGTATCGGTCGAGCGGCAGATGGCCTGGGCTTCGCGGAGGTAGCCGGCCGGCGGCATGCGAATTCCACCCTCGGCCTGGATTGGCTCGACGATGAACGCTGCGAACCGCCGCGTCGACAACGTGCGTTCGAGGGCCTCGAAGTCGCCGTAAGGAATCCGTTGGCAATCGCCAATCAGCGGCTGGAACGGTCGCTGATAGCCCGGATGTCCCGTCACCGACAGCGAGCCCATCGACTTGCCATGAAAAGCTCCGTCACACGACAACAAACCGGTGCGGCCGGTCGCCGCTCGCGCCAGTTTGATCGACGCTTCGACTGCCTCGGTCCCGCTGTTGCAGAAAAAGACCATCTCGAGACCGCTCGGAGCCTTCGAGACGAGCTTTTCGGCGAGCGCCGCGGCGTAAGGATTTACAGAAGTGGGCGTAAAACCAGGCCATTGTTCGCGGATCGCCGTGTTGACCGCCGCGGCGATCGCCGGATGGTTGTGTCCGAAGTTCAACGAACCGAAGCCCGCGACGAAGTCGAGATATTTTTTGCCGGCCGCGTCGTAGAGGTATTCGCCTTCCCCGCGGACAAACGTCTCGATCAGGCCGCTCCCACCGTTCATCGCCATCAGGACGGGATTGATGTAACGGGCATAGAGCTTGGCGGCGCGGTCGGCCAGCTTCTTGGGCGTCGCAGCCGCGGTCGGGCGGCTATTCTCGCTGGCTTCGCGCGCCGACCGACCCTTCATTCGGCCCCGCGTCTTCTGAAACCGCACGAGGGCTTCGTCGCAAAGAGGGGATCCGAATGAATACAACTGCGAGAAGTCGAAGCCGTGCCGGCGGGCGATCGACCCAATTTCCTGCACCGCCTCGGGCTGCAGCTCGCGGCCCAACGAGAAATTTTCCTCGCGCTCTTCGAGGGCTAGCAGCATCGTCTCGCCCAGGCAACTCGGGATCATTCCATGCTGAAACCACAACAGGGGCGAAGCCTGGGCCATCGTCACTGGGACGTGGACCAGCCCTCCGGTGAGGATCAGCACGTCCTCCCGCTCAGCCGCGTCGCCTCGGACGTCCGTCGGGACGCCGACGTCGACCACCAACGTCCCGGGTTGCAGCCAGGCTTGCTCGATGCAGCTTCCCGACGAGGTCGCCGAGACAACGATCGTCGCCTGGCCGAGCGCTTCGGCAACGTCGGTGATAAAATCGGCCGAAAGCTGATTGGCAAGCCGCTGGGCCGGCCCGGAAGCGCGGCGCCCGACCAAAATCAACCGCCCACAGTGCGGGGCGATCAGCGTCGCTGCCACCGAAGCGATGCTGCCCGGGATGCCGACGACAGCGACCGTCTCTTTGGACAGGTCGATGTTCAGGTCGGCGGCCGTTTCAAAGACGTTTTGCAGGGCGGTGTACGCTGTGAGACTGTTGCCGGTCGTCACGGCGACGGCACTTTGCTCGGCGACGACCGTGCCGCGGCCACCGACGATGCCGGTCATCGAGCCTAGTCCGACGATCCGCGCGCCCCAGTCGGCCGCCTGTTGCACGGCTTGGTGGATGTATCCGAGGGCACGGTCCGGATCCTCGAGGATCGCCATCGCGCCCATCGGGACTTCGTAAAGCCGGCCATGGGCCGTCGCTCCGCTGGGCCCGACGAGGTTCTCCATTTCGTCGACGACCCGGACTTCCGCGGTCGGGGCGTCGTCGGCCTCGGCCATCACGCGTTGCACGACCTTGTGCAGCGCGCCGGTGAGACGCAACGGGTCGGTGCCCCAAAGCTTCCGGAGCACCCCTCCCTCATCCAACTTCTTGAACGATGCGGCACTTTCAGCGACTGGATGAACCAGAAAGGCAAATCGCATTGATGTCAATCTGTGAGAGTTCGGGTCGACCCCCGGTGAGCTCAAGCCAAAATCACTCGACGAGCTCCGACGTCCATTTCCACCCGACACGGACATCCCGGATCAAACTCGGCTAGCTAGCGACGACTTTTTGTGCCCTCCGTTTCGACAAAAAATGCCCGGCAGACCGAGCGGGCCTGGATCGGCGTCCTCGATCCGGTCATCCTTTTTCCGCCGGAAAGATTGCACTTCTCGTTCCGT
Source organism: Planctomycetaceae bacterium (assembly GCA_035623955.1). Lineage (GTDB taxonomy): Bacteria > Planctomycetota > Planctomycetia > Planctomycetales > Planctomycetaceae > DASPSM01. The sequence continues at coordinate 13,854 of DASPSM010000758.1, read as the reverse complement.
GTCCGGCGATTTAAAAAGGCTGGGCCAGGGTTCCATTCTCGTGAATGCGGCTCCGGTTTGCAAAGATAAACAGCCTGGAGAAACAGTCCCGGCAAAACCCTGGCCGATTGCGACGAGCGCGCAGGCGTTGCGGTCGCGTGGACAAAACACTTCATGGGCTCCGCTCCCTCAAAAACGCAGGAAAAAGGCCCGGATCTCGCCCCGACGCCCCTGTTGGACCTTTTCGAGAACTACTCGGGCTCGTATCACGATCTGGATCGCGGATTGAAACTGGGCGGGCCGCAGCTTCGGTCGGCCCGTGACGCGCTGGCGACCGCACTGACCAGTCAAAAGATTGGACTTGTTGCAGGCGACCGAGTCATCCTGGCAGTCGGCAACGGTCCGGGATTCATCGCGTCGTTGATCGCCGTTTTGAGCGTCGGCGGATCTCCCGTGTTGGTGCACGTCGATACGCCTCCCGGCGAAATTGACCGGCTCTCCCGATCCTACGACGCGCGCTTCGCGCTTTGCGACGCTTGGACAGAAAACGACCTCTCCGGATTTTCGGCGTCCGTTTCCAGCCTGCCCTTTGCGCCCAACGCCGCGGTGACGGTGGCCGCACTTCGCAGCGACACGACAGGCGACCGGCGACCGCTCCCTTCGATTGCCGGCATGCCCCTGCATCCGACTTCGGGGACAACGGGCGTCCCCAAGCTGGCCGCGCGGCACGGGATCGCGGCGATCGCGGAGGCCGTGGATTATCAGCAGGCCATAGGGATGTGTGCCGATGACACGATCCTCTGCGTCGTGCCGATGAGCCATGCGTACGGCTTCGGAATCGCCGCCATGGTGTCGCTTGTTTCAGGGGCAAGCATCATCTCCAGCCGCCGTTTTCAGCCGCACGCTGTCTTTCGGGCTCTTTGCGAGCACCCGATCACGACGTTCCCAGCCGTCCCGGCCATGCTGCACCTGCTGCTGGTCGCCAGCCGTGGGAGAATCGAGGGGCTGCCCCCGCGCGTGCTCTCTGCCGGTGCCCCTTTGGCGGAGCACACGGCCCGGGAGTTTTTCGAGAAGAACGGGCAAACGGCCTGGTCACTCTACGGCAGCACCGAAACCGGCGGCATCTGCGTCGACGTTGACGCACCGCCGGATGCCGCTCCCGGCTCGGTCGGTCCCCGAATGGCCCCCGTCTCAGTTGAAATCCGCCCCTTGGCCGATACGAGCGACTGGAAACCGGGAGTCGGTCGCGTCGCCGTCAAATCCCCTTCGATGATGGCCGGCTATTTGACGCCCGAGGGCGTCGACTCCTCTTCGATTCGCGACGGCTGGTTCGAGAACGGCGATCTGGGTTTCATCGACGCGGCGGGGCGCGTGCACCTCGTCGGCCGCGAGAGCGAAGTCGTCAACGTGTTCGGCATGAAGGTCATTCCGAGCGAAGTCGAAAGCGTGATCCGCGACTTTCCGGGAGTCGCGGACGTCAAGGTGTATGCGGGCCAGCACCGCTCGGGTTCGCAAATCGTGAAAGCCGCCATCGCCGCCCCGGCTTCGCTCGACCTGGCCGCGCTCCGCGAACACTGTGCCGCCAACCTGGTGGCTTACAAGCGGCCGGAGATTATCATCCCGCTGGAGGCCCTGCCGCGGACTCCGACCGGCAAAATCATCAAAGACCAGCTGCCTTAGCGAGCACCCGGGGAGAATGTCGGTGAGCGAATCGAGCGTGGAACAGCAACTCAGGGAGATCCTGGCACGAGTCGTCGGCGAAGGCGGCAAGGGGCGAATCAGCCCCGCTCAGCTCGACGGCCACGCCGATTTTTCGACGCTGGGCGTGAATTCCGTCGACCTGATGGAATTCGTGCTGCGCACCGAAAACGAATTTCGCCTGGACATTCTCTCGGAGATGCTCCCCGACGAGTTGCCCGCCACACTCAACGGATGGGCGAAGCTCGTGAGCGCCCGGCTCGAGAGATCGTAGGGCCGCTTTGCCCGCCTTACGGCTTGGGCGCGAAGCGGTTGTGCAGCGAGATCACGCCAACGGCCAGCCGGCCGTCGGTGAACCACGGATCGCCGCCGCCGTTTTTGCCCCGGAGCTTGTCGTGAAATCCGTCGACCCAGAAGAAGTCGACCAGGTCACCCGTCTCCTTGACGTCGGCAATCAACTTGTCCCGCTCGGTGTCGACGTCGGCGGCGATGTGATGCGTGATCTTGACCGTGCGCTCTTTAAAGCCGACGCGCGTGTCATAGGTCGCCGCCCCGATCCAAAGGGGCCGCTTGAGCGAATCGACCTTGTCGGCCCGCCAGAAGCGCACATGGTGCCGCTGCCGGGGATCCTTGCCGACGGGCCGCTCGAAGGCAAAATCCTGCTTGCGACCCCACAGAAGCAGATTGCTCACCGGAGCGTCGACGTACGAACGCCTGAAAACGGTGTCGCCGACGATCCGCATCGACGACTTGAGCGTGACGGGATCGGCCGGGGCCCACTTGGCGGAAATCAGGCACAGGTGCAGGTCCTCTTCCGACCCGATGAACGCGACGTTCACAGGATCGCCGGGCGCGCCGTTGAGCGCATGCGTGATGCGCGGCGCGCTGCGAAGGCCCGGGTGCAATCGAGCATCCTCCGCGCGCGTCGAGAGCGGCGTCGCGGCGCACATAGAAACCAGCAAGAGTGCGAAAGGGGCGCTCGCCCTCATCGATTTCAAAACCCCGCGCACGGTCACGAAGTCATCTGAATGAACAACTGGATCAGCGCCACCAGGGCTTCCGGAGCGTCTTCCTGGCAAAAATGCCCGACTCCGTCAAGCCGAACCGCGGGCCCATTGGGAAACAGTGCCTTGAAGTCGGCGATCGCCAGCTCGGGCGGAATGGCCTGGTCGGCCATCCCCTCGGCCAGCATCGCCGGCTTGCGACGCAGCTCGGGCACGTTGGGAAAGCCTTCGAGCACGTAAGGGACCATCCGGTCGGTGATGATGTCCAGCGGAAATTCGATCGCCCCCTTGCAATCGGCCGGCGTCTGGAAATGGGCGGCGTACGCGCGAAGCCACGTCTCGGTCGTGGCGTCGGCGTTTCGCATTCCGAGCCGCCCCATCAGCTCGCCGATGTGCGAACCGAGGTGACTCATCTGCTCGTGAAAGGTGCCCTCGTCGACCGATTTCTTGACCCAACGGAACCAGTTCGAGCTGGTCAACCGGGGCGGCTTGTGGGCCGGGTCGCGGGGAATGTCGGTGACCACGGCGGAGTAGCCCAAAAGCGTATTCATCAGGACGAGGCGCCGGACGCGCTCGGGATGGCGCAGCGTGTACGCCGCGCCGATCGGACCGCCCCAATCCTGCAGCACAAACGTGATGTCGGTCAGATCGAGCTCGTCAATCAGGGCTGCCAGGTTTTCGACGTGCGTGCGCAGAGTGTATTCGCGATCCGGCGGCGTCTCGCTCTTGCCAAAGCCCATGTGATCGGGCGCGATGACTCGAAAATCCCTGGCAAGCGACGGAATGAATTTTCGATAGAGATAGCTCCACGTCGGTTCGCCGTGCAGACAGACGATGGGCGGTCCCGTCCCCTCGTCGACGTAATGCATTCGGAAGCCGGGCGCAGTCGTGAAGTGGGGCTCAAACGGAAAAGTGCCGTCGAAGGTCTCGTTGGCGGGAATCATCGCCCTGCTCCGACTGGACGATGCCGCAGTGCGTGAGCAAGTCGCGGCGGCAACCTGATTGGCAGCACCGGGTGCGCGCGATGATAGCCGCGTCAGAAAGGCTTGTCCAAGACGAGCTCGCGCCTCAGGCGGCGCGGCGCGGGGCCGACGCCTCGAGGTTCTTCTTGGCAGCCTCGAGGTTCTTGGTCCCTTCGCCCGCCTTCGCTTTGGCGGCGGCGATCCGCTCTTCGTAGGGCTTGAGGCCGGCCTTGGCCTCGACGACTTTCTTCTTGGCCGCCTCGATCGCCGACTTGCTGTCGGCAAGTCCTTTTTCGGCCGCGGCAACCTGGCCGCGGGCGTTCTCGAGCGCTTTGGGTTTCTCGGCAGCCGTCTTTTTCAGAAGCTCCGCTTCGGCGGTTTTCTTGGCGATCAGCTGCTTGAGTTCGTTGACCTGCCCGGCCACATCGGCTTCGCCTGGGCCGCGGCGCGCGGCCTCTTCGGCCCTGGCGAGCGACTCGCCAAGCGCCGGAACCAGCGCATCGATAATCGCTGCGTGGCGCAGGGCCGCCTGTTGCTCGGCCCCCAACTGGACGACGTAATCCTGCGCCTTTTTGAGGCGAGCCGCCGCCGCTTCGGACTCTTTGACCGCGCTCACCACGCCCTGCTCGAGCTTGGCAACGTCGGCCTTGGCCGACTCGTAGGCCGCCTGCGCCGATTGGACCGCTTCGGCCAATTGGGCTGCCTGCGCCTGGGCCGCGGCAACGAGGACCGCCTTGTCGCGGAAGGCGATTTCCTCGTTCCATCGCGCCAGTTCGTGCTGTGCCTGCGCCAGCGACTGCGTCGATGCGTCAACCGCCGCTTGGGCCGCGACAACCGGGTCGGTCGCCCGCTTGCGGAGCGATTCGAGGCCGGGTTTGAGCTCGGCCAGATGTTTCTCGGCAGCGGCCTGAGTGCCGCGAGCCTTTTCGAGTTGCTTTTTCAACTCGGGGAGCACTCGTTTGACGTTTTCCAGGTCCTTCGTTTTCTGGGCGACCTGCGCTTTGAGGAGCGACGTGGCTGTCGACAAGTCTTTGTCGCCGGCAAGTTTTGCCTGAGCCTGTTCGCTCTTTTCGGCGGCGACTTTGATCGCGGGAAGGGCCGCCTCGATCGCGGCCACTCGCGCGGGAGTCGATTTGATTTCGGCGTCAATCGAGTCCGCGGCGGCTTTATCCTTCGCGGCGCCGCTGGCGGCCGCTTTGAAGTTCGCCTCGGCAGCAGCCAGTTCTTTACGCGCCGCTTCAAGCTCGTTGTGACGTTTGGCCGAATCGGCCTTTGCCGCGGTCAGTCGCTCGGCGAGTTGAGTGTGTTCGGCCTCGCGCGCGGCGAGCGTTTTTCTGGCGGCGTCGAGGCGTTCGACAAGCGTCGGCGGGTCGGCGTCGAGCTGCCCGAGCTGCTTGCCGTCGTTGGCGTCAAACACGCGGATCGCGCCGGTCCAATCCCCCGCGACGACCCGATTCGTCTCGTCGCAGTAGGCAATGCACAGCGGCAAGTCGGCAAAGCCCGAATAAGTTCGCTTGGCGGCGCCGTTCTGGTCCCAAAGCTTGGCGACGCCATCCCGACCGCAGGAAACGAGCCGGCCGTCGCGCGTGAACACAAGCGACGTCACGCCTCCGCCGTGCGCGCCCCAGCTCTTCACCTGGTTGCCGTTTTCGGGCTCCCAGAGCTTGATCGTGGTGTCTTCGCTGCCGGTCGCCACGAGATTCGAGTCGATCCGCCAGGCAACCGACGTGACGGCGCTTGGGTGACCGGCAAGGACCGCGTATTCGCGACCCGTTGCGGCCTCCCAGATGACGACGCCGCCGTTGCGGTCGGCCGTTGCCAGAAGCACGCCATCGGGGCTGAAGGCGACGGCGGTCACCCAATCGGTGTGTTTTTTCATCGTCGACTTGAGCGAGCCGTCGGCCGTCGAAAAGACGCGGACGACTTTGCCCGGACCGCCGAGCGCGATGAGGGACTGGTCGGCGCTGATGTCGGCCCCGAGGACCGAGTCGAGCTCCTCGCCAACCTCGAAGATCCGCTCGCCGGTCTTCACGTTCCAGACGACGACTCGGCCGCTCGCCGCACCCTTTCCGCCGCCGGCCAAAAGCAACAGCCCGTTCTGGCTGAATTTGAGAACCTGCGGCACGCCCTCGGGAAACGGCAGAACGCCGACGAGTTCGAGTGTTTTGGTGTTGTAGAGCAGCACCTGCTTCTGGCCGGCAAGGGCCGCCAGGGGCGACCAGGGATTCACGGCCACCGTGCGCGACGCAGTCGTGCGGCGCGTGCGAATGACCGGCTCCAAGACGAGATGCTCGGGCATCGGAGGCGGACCGGCGGGCCGGCCGGTCGGCGCTCCTTTGAGAGCGAGATCGACTTTCGGCTTCTTCGACGCGGCCGCCTTGCTGCCGGCCGTGTCGAGCGCTCCGCCGTCGATCCACTTTGCGATCGTGGCGATCATCTCGTCGGGAAGCTTGTCCGCCTTGAGGGGCATGTAGGGCTGCGACTGGTGAGCGACGAGCATGTAAAGGTAACTGTCGCCCGAGCTGCCGGGATTGACCACCTGTCCCGAGCCGCCGCCGGCCATCACGCCGGAATAGTTCGTGAGGTCGAGCCCGGCGGTCTTCTTGTCGGTGTTGTGGCAGGCCGCGCACTTCTCGCGGAAGATCGGCTTGACGTTGTCCTCGTAAGTGATTTTCGGGCCCTTGGCCGTGGCTGACTTGTTGTCGTCGGGAATCGCCCGAGTCGGCGCAACTGTCAAGCAAGCCACGAGGCAAGCAGCGGTCCAAAACGAGCTAAAGCTACGAACCGACATCAATTCACCTGTCCCGCGTCCGTGCTAAATCTGTTGTCGTGCGCTAGAGAACTTCTTGGCCCCGGAGGGGCCACCGATAATAGCCCAGCGTTTCAACGCTGGGTTGGCGAGGCATCCTTCTTACTTCCGAGCCCCGTCAGGGGCGGCAGAGGTTATTACTCCGGGGCGAGTCTGTTCGCGCTTGAATGCTCTCTGTCGCCCCGCTGGAGCTTTTCGAGTGAAATCGTTCAACGCCTTTCCCACGCCTGAAGGTGTGGGCTATTGTCGGTCGTCCCTGGCGGGACGAAGGATCGGCAGGCACAGCCTGCCCTACTTCAGTGGTTAAACAAAAACTCGCGCGAGTTGAGCAGTGCCCAAAACGCGTCTTCGAGAACCTGCCGCTTATCGGAGTTCTCTGCCAGCATGGCCGTCAGCGACGCTTTCTCTTTCTCGGTCGGACGGCGGCTAAGGCAGCGGATGTAAAGCTCGTCGAGGATGTCGATCGGAGCTTTCTTTTCAGCCAACCGACGTTGCACCAGGTTCCCTTGATGAATCTTGGAGTTGGACGAGTCGCCGTTGAGCAGATGCAGGGCTTGCGACAGATTCGGCTCGACGCGGACTTCGCACGAGCAGGCCGTGCCGCGGGTCGCACGGCCGAAGGTCGTGAGAAAATAAGTCGACGTGTTGCCGTCGGCGACCTGCACGGCGCGAGCCCCCATCGGCAGTCCGGGGAATTTGTTCTTCGTGTCGGTCGCCTGGCTGATGCAGTCGAGCAGCACCTCGGCCCGCATCCGCCGCAGCTCCGCGTGGGCGAAGTTGCGATGGTCGTCGATGTTGGTCGGATTGACTTCGGTCGAAAGCTGATAAGTCCGTGAGCTGCAAATGTCCTTGACGAGCCGCTTGAAGTCGTAGTGATACTCGGTGAATTTCCTGCCCAGTTCGTCGAGCAACTCGGGATTGACGGCCGGGTTGCTCACGCGGACGTCATCCACCTCGTGGATGATGCCCCGACCGAAAAAGTGGGCCCAGACGATATTGGCCAGGTTCTTGGCAAAGTACGGGTTGTCCGGCGACGCCAGCCACCTGGCGAGCACCTGGCGGCGGTCCCTGCCGGCCACATCGGGCGTGGCCCCGCCCAGGAACTTGGGCTTCATCACGCGTCCGCCGACCGGGTGATTGACCTCTCCGCCGCCGCTGTTGAAGACGATCAGCTCGCGGGGATCTTCGGATCCCTTGCGGCCGATCTGCGAGAAAAAGGCCGCGAAGCCGTAATAGTCGTCCATTGTCCAGCGGTCGAACGGATGGTTATGGCACTGGGAGCACTGGATCCGCATGCCCATGAACACCTGGGCCACGTTTTCAGCCGTCTTCAGCGTGTCCGTCTCGTTCTGGTAGTAGTTGGTCGCGGGGTTGGCGAAGGTCCCCCCCTGCGAGCCCAACAACTCCTGCACCATCACGTCCATCGGCACGTTGCTGGCGATCTTGTTCTGCAGCCACGTGTAATACGACAACATCGACTTGGTGCTGATGTTCTGGTTCGTGCGAATCTGCAACAGCTCGGCCCACTTCATCAGCCAGATCTCGACGAACTCCTTCCGTGTCAACAGGTCGTCGACCACCTTCGTCCGCTTGTCGGGTGAGGTGTCCTTCATGAAGCGGTTGAATTCGTCGACCGTCGGCAGCGTCCCCGTGACGTCGATCGTCACGCGGCGGAGGAAATCCTCATCGCTGCAGACCGGCGAAGGCTGGATGCGGAGCTTTTTCAGCTTGTTGTGGACGTGCGTGTCGATGTAGTTGTTCTCGGCCACCTTGGGAAACTCGAACTTGAGCCCCTTCGGGAGCACGATGAACTGGCTGCCGACGGTGTGCGTCGAATACCGGGCCATGATGAACGCTTCGCCCCGCGCGCCGGCCGTGACGATCCCCTCCTGCGCCACGGCGGCCGAGACGTCGTTGTTCGTCATGTAATAAGCGAGCGACGTGACGTCGCGGTCCGTGCCGTCGGCATACTTGGCCCGGACGGTGAGCCGCTGCGTCGCTCCCTTGCCGTCGAGGACGGCTCCTTTCGGATAGAGTTCGACGGCAACGACCGCGGGCACCTCGCCGGGATCGGGCACGGCGCCCGCGTTGAGCCAGCGCATCAGCGTTTGGTACATCTCGCAGCCCGCCTCGAACCGCTTCCCGCCGGTGTGCGGGACCTTGCCGAGGGCCTTTTGGATGACCAGGCTCTCTTCCGGAATGGCCAGGTTGATGCGCCGGCCGCTCAGTTCGCGCGTGAGCCGGTAGTAGTCACCGTTCGGATCGAAGCCGAAGAGCGACAATCGAAAACCATCTTTGCCGCGCGCCGAGCCGTGGCAGCTCCCGACGTTGCAGCCCGCCTTCATGAAGACGGGCATCACATCGAGCTTGAAGCTGATCGGCGGGTCGACCTTGGCGTTCTTCACCGTCAGCGGCAGCGTGACCTTGTGCCCCGCGTATTCGACGTCGACCTGCGTCTTGCCGTCGGCCAGCGGATAGAGCGTCTGCTTGTCAAAACGAGCCAGCTTCGCGTCGGCGATTGTGTACCTGGCCTCGGTCGTCACGTCGCGGGTGATGCCGTCGGCGTAGCGGGCCTGGACGATCAGCGATTGCCGGTCGCGAGCCGCCGTCAGGTCGACGTCGGGCGGATAAACGAGGATCTCGGCCGGCTTGGGCAGCGGCGCGGGCGCCGAGTCGGCGGCGCGGGCAAGGCCCGGCGCGAGGGCCCGGGCCAGCACGACCGAAACCGCCAACAAAGCGGGGCGGAGTTGTTGTCCCATGGCGAATGCTCTCCCGATTCCGTCGGAATTTTCTTCCACTCTACTTCCCGGCCCCGGCCTGTGCTTTTTCCTTGGCGTCCAGCCGCAATTGCTCGAGCCGCGTGAGCCGCTTCGGCGCGGCGGCGGCCTTGGGCGCTTCTTTCTTGGCGACCGCCGCCGGAGCGGCCGCCGGTTTAGTCGGCGCCGGCAGGGGTTGGTCGATACGCAGCTCCGTACCGCCGACGTAGTGCACGATCGGCTCCCCATTCTCGATGATGGTCGCCTGGCAGAAGATATTTCTGTGCGTGCCGGCCGGGCTCGCCTTCTCGGTCGAGACCTTGAAGACCAGCTCCTTCATGTCTTTTTTGAGGTCCATTTCTGGAGCGGTGACTTTCGGCGGGAACCCGAGCACCTGCACCTTGGCCGCCCCGTCAAACGGATGGTTGACCGTCACGCCGCAAACCATGTCGGTCTTTTGACCCTGCTCGACGGCCGCCCGCTGCATATTGAACTGGATGTACGGTGGGGCGATTTCGAGATTGGCCATCTGCGACGAGGCCCACGCCGCGCCGCCGTTCACGTTGGCCGAGGCAAGGGCGAAGATCTTCCACTTTTTGATTTCCGCGCCGCCGTTGGCGTTGAGCGGAAACAAGACTTCGTTCTGGCCCTTGGGAATATCGATGCTGGGGACGCCGCCCACGCCCGGGGGCAAGAACGGCACTTGCACGTTGATCGGCTCCGTGAAGCCCGCCTTGCGATGCGCCCGGATTTTGAGCTGCATCAAGCCGCTTTGCACCAGCGGCACTTTCGGCTCGACGATTTCGATCGTGAACGGCAGCTCCTCGAGCACCGCCACCGCGACGCGATCGACGTCGCACCAGCTGTAAAGCGACTGGCCCGGCGCGGCGATCACGAACTCCGCATGATTGAAGAATCCGCCGGTGACTTTTTGCTTGGGATCGGCACACTTCACGCGCAGGTCGACCAGCTTGCCCGAAAGGGGCGCGTCCTTCGCCGCCTCGAAGACGACCGGCATCGTGCTGGCGTTGGCGGGCATCGGGTCGGCGATCATCTTGATGCCGGCGGGCATGTTCTGCGGATCAAGCAAGAGGTCGCCGCCAAAATTCTCACGGCTCGCCGACACGACGGCGCCGAAGCGGTTGCCCCGCGCGACATAGATCTGCTGCCGGAACTGCGAATACCGCGCGACCTGCGGCAATCCGGTCGTCACCTTCGGTTCGACCGGCAGAAACTCGACACGGTACACGAATCCCGGTCCGCCGCGCTTCAAGTGATCGGTCACCGAGAGGTAGTATTCGCCGTCCGCCGGCGCTGTGAAACGGAAGTACGGGTCGGGCCCGCGCGAGTCGTCATTGGCCAAGAGCGCCTGCCCCGCGGCGTTGTACAAGTACATCACCGGGTCGATCGCTGAGCGGAGCCGGCGGCCGAAACATTCGACTTCGTACGTCTCCCCCTTCTTCGCTTTGAACTTGAAGAAATCGACGTCGCCCGGCTTTTCCAAAATGCCGTTGAGCGCCTTGGGAAGCTCCGCCGGCGTGGCGTCCTTCAAACTGTCGTTCGGCTCTTTCTCGAGCACGTTCCCCGCGGTCGAGAGGCGAAACGGAATCTCCGACGGCGCCGTGCCCGTCTTGTCCTCGGGTACCAGCCCAAAATCCGCGATGGGCTGGGACGGCAACTTCACCTTCTTGACGATGTCGCCGGTCGGATCGCCGAGGAAACGGACTTCGACTTCCTCTCCAAGTTTTCCGCCCGCCGGGTAGACGGCGATCGGCCGCGGGAAATTGCCGACGTGCAGGCGGTAGTAACTGTTGCCGTCGCCGCCGTAGGAGCTCTCGCGGACCTGAATGACGTACTTGCCGTCGGCCGGAGCGATGATCGAGGCCAGCGCGTCCTGCTTAAGTAGCGGCGAATCGTCCGCAGTGATCAGCTCGAACCGCTTCGAGTCGAGAATCGCGATGTACGGGTCGAACATGGTGACGCCCAGCCGCATGCCTTCGATCTCGGCGCTGATCCGCTCTCCCTTCTTGGCTTCGACGACGAAGTAATCGACGTCTTCGTTGTCGATCACGCCGCTCACGGTGACGTTCATCGGGATCGGCTGAGGCGATTTGAAATCGTTGTTGGGCTCTTTCTCTTTGACGTCCGGAAAGGGGCCGACCCAGAAGGTGCGGTACTCAGTCAGTCCCGTGGCCGTGCGGACGTGGGCCACGTGCTCGCCCAGACGGCAGTCCTTGGCAACTTTGATCGTCGCCTTGACGGCGCCGGGGCTCGGCTCGAGCTTTTGCACCTCGAAGCCCGGCGAAAAAAACAGAATCTCTTTGGCGTCGGCCAGATTGCCGCCGTGAAACGTCAGCACGCTGGTCGTCCCGCGCTGGACGCCTCGCGGCAAAATGATCCCAAGCGATGGCGAGGCTGCCCAACTGGCAGCCGTGCCGGCCAGCGCGATTCCCAGTCCCAGCGAAATCGAGAAAAACAAACGGAGCGTGTGCCGCATGGGTTCTCTCTCCGGATCAAACGGAGCAAACAGGGCAGGAAGCAGCACCGGGGAATCGCGCGGGAGTCGTCAACGTCCGCATTGCGGCGATTGGACGACTCTCACCGAAGCTTGCGTCCGCGATTCGCAAAATGTGCCGCTGGGTCGAAAATAAGTCCTCGAGGAAGTTCAGGCTGAATCGTCACCCTACTGTCTTCAGTCCGCGCGCGGCGCGGATTACGCCTGCAATTCCTTGCGGATCGTTCCGAATTTCACGATATCGATTGGCCGATCGCCGGGAGCCAGCAACTTCTTGTCCGGGTTGATGCCCAGACAGTCGTAGATGGTGGCAGCCCAGTCTTCGACGCTGAGCGGGTTGTCCTCGGGCTCGCTCGCGGTGGCGTTGGAGGTCCCGTAGGCGATGCCCCCCTTGATACCGCCGCCGGCCATCACCACGGTGAAGACCTTCGGCCAGTGGTCGCGACCGGCCGTGCCGTTGATCTTGGGCGTGCGGCCGAACTCCGAGGCGATGCACACGAGCGTGCTCTTGAGCAGCCCGCGCCGATCGAGGTCGCGAATGAGGGCGGCGAACCCCTGGTCGAAAGCGGGCAACTGGTTCTTGATGTTCGGTTGCACGTTGTCGTGCAGGTCCCAGCTTCCGTAGGTCATCGTGACAAAGCGAACGCCCGCTTCCACGAGGCGGCGAGCGAGCAACATCCGCGCGCCCGCCGTGTTGCGTCCGTATTCGTCGCGAAGTTTGTCGGGCTCGGCCTTGATGTTGAAGGCTTCGCGCGCCTTCTGCGAGCTGACCATCGCATAGGCCCGCTGATAGAACGTATCGACCGCCTTCAGCGAGTCGGCCTTTTCTTTCTGCTCGAAGTAGTCGTTCACCGCATCGAGGATCTTGCGGCGGCGGCTGAAGCGGTCGTCGGTCACGCTGCCGGGCAGCTTGAGATCCTGCACCGTGAACCCGTTGTCCGCCGGATCGCCGCCGAGACTGAACGGAGCGAACGACGAGCTGAGATATCCGGTCCCCGCGTACTCGTTCGGCATGCTCGGAATACAAACGTACTGCGGCAAGTTGTTGCGAGGCGGGAACTCGTGCGTCACGACGCTTCCCATGCTGGGAAACGCGAGCGCCGGGCTCGGCTTGTAACCCGTGAACATGTTGTGCGTGCCGCGCTCGTGCGCCGCTTCGCCGTGCGTCATCGAGCGGCACAGCGCGATTTTGTCCGTGACCTTCGCGGTCTGCGCGAGGCACTCGTTGAGCACGATTCCGTCGACGTTCGTGGCGATCGAGCTCATCGGCCCGCGATATTCGACCGGCGCGTAAGGCTTGGGGTCAAACGTTTCCTGGTGCGGCGCACCGCCTGGGAGATAGATGAAGATGACCGACTTGGCCTTCCCCTCTTTGCTCGGTTGATTCTTCCAATCGGCTCGTGCCTCGAGGCGGAAGAAGTCGGCCAACGTGAGTCCGATGCCTCCGGCAAAGCCCACCTGCAGGAAATCGCGTCGATTCGGGCGAGTGATCATTCCTTGGTCTCCCTTAACCGTTCGACCGAGATTCCCCGGTCATCAACAGAAGTTCGATAGAGAGCCGCAGCTGTACAGCAGCGTGGCTGCCAAAAGTGCAACTCTCGTTCCGACAAACCAATAACGAGACGGGCTAGTGGCCAAGTTTTCAGGTTCTACTCGCTGGCACAAAACGCGGTGTCAGCCAACTTATCTCACAGTTTACCCGGACGAGCGTCCGGCTGTTCGTTATGAAATCAGACGCCAATTCCGATGAATTGCGCGTGAAGGCGGGCGCCGCGCGAACGCGGCGTGCAATGGCGGGCGTGCGACAAAAAAAGGCAGGCGAAGTCTTCCCAGCAGGCAGATAAACAATCGTCTCCTCGTCGACGACAGGAACGTCTCGCGGACCAGCAAACGAACACTCTGGCCCCGACCCACGACGCTCCCGCACAGCCGCAACGCAGACCCAGCGTACTGCGTTTGCTTTGGACAAATGACAATCAATCGGCGGACCGCTGTCAAGGGTCCAAGCGATTCAGGATCCCCAGCGACGCACCAGATCTGCGGAGACTCCCAGCTGGTCGCAAATTCTCGCAACGACAAAATCAACGAGATCGTGGATCGACTTCGGCTGATGATAAAAACCAGGCATCGC
>DASPSM010000750.1:0-7617 GCA_035623955.1 Planctomycetaceae bacterium | reverse complement strand
CGTCGACGTCTCCCATTTTGTGGGAGAAGCCCGTGTAGTAGAGAATCCGCTCGGTGGTCGTGGTCTTGCCGGCGTCGATATGCGCCACGATTCCGATGTTGCGGATTCGCTCGGTCACCATGCGAAGTGGGCGAACGCCTTATTCGCGTCCGCCATGCGGTGGACGTTTTCGCGCTTGGTCATGGCGTTCCCCTCGCGGCGGAAGGCGGACATCAGCTCGTCGGCCAGGCTCACGTGCGCGGGGCGTCCCTTCTTCTCGCGGACGGCCTCGATGATCCAGCGGATCGCCAGCGTCTGCTGCCGCCGCGGATTGACGGGAGTCGGAACCTGGTAGGTCGCGCCGCCGACGCGCTTCGAGCGGACCTCGATCGAAGGCCGCACGTTTTCCACCGCCTCGGTAAAGACGCGGACGGGGTCGTCGTTGGGCATCTTCTTGACGATGATGTCCATCGCTCCGTAGAAGACGCTGATCGCCACGCTCTTTTTGCCGTCGTGCATCAAGCAATTGATGAACTTCGACGCCAGCTTGCTGCCGGTGCGATGATCTTCTTTGAGCTGGCTCTGGCTGGCGGTGAATTTGTCGGCCATGGGATTGGTTCGAAAAATCGTGTGCGAAAAAGGTTATTTCGAGTTCGCGACCTTGTCGGGTCGCCCTTCGGAAAGCGATCTTCTTGGATTGCGACTCGGTTCGCAGGCTCGACCCGTTCGATCCGCCAATCGCACGTTGCGACGCCGGTTATTTCGGCTTCTTGGCTCCGTAGCGGCTGCGAGCTTGCTTGCGATCGCTGACGCCCAGCGTGTCGAGCACGCCGCGGACGATCTTGTAGCGAATACCGGGAAGGTCGCGGACGCGGCCGCCGCGAACGAGCACGATCGAGTGTTCCTGCAGGTTATGTCCTTCGCCGGGGATATAGGCGGTGACTTCCTTGCCGTTGGACAACCGCACGCGCGCCACCTTTCGCAAGGCCGAGTTCGGCTTCTTGGGCGTGACCGTCTTCACGAGCAGGCAGACGCCCCGCTTCTGAGGACAGCCTTCCAGCACGGGCGTTTTGGTTTTCGAGTGCTGGACGCGCCTGGGCTTGCGAATGAGTTGATTGATCGTTGGCATGCTGCCTGTTGTTCCCCAACCTGTTCTGCCGCGGGCTGTTCCGGCCCGATTTCTTCCGGACCGATCTCTTCTGGCCCGACAGTCACCCCCTCCCCCGACGCGGGGAATCTGAAATCTATCGGTGCCTGCCCGGAGCGTCAAGGGAGCCGATTTTGCGCGACGAGTGCTGGTCTTTCCTCCCGTCTCGAGGGCCGCGCCCGGCACCTCGACCGGCCGCAATCGAACTTCTTTCGACCCAATAAGAGTGGAATCTTCCGCGTACAAATGGTGGAATGTCCCGGAACCGCTCTGTTAATTTTTCAACTCTTTTGACATTCCTGCCGCGTCGGAGCCCGCTATGAACCGGATGATTGCTTTCCCCGTGGCTCTCTGCTGCTGTTGCCTGCTCGCTCTGACGGGCTGCGGCTGGGTCGGGTCGAGGGATTCGGGTGGTGCCGCCCTGCCACCGCCGCCCCGCGCGGAATCCAAAGCCCAAAGCTCGGCGCTCCCCCCCGGAGAGGTCGTGCATTCCGGCTCCTGGCCTGGCTGGCGAGGCCCGAATCGGGATGACATCTGCAAAGAGACGGGACTCCTCGAGTCGTTCCCCACGACCGGTCCGCCCATCAAATGGCACGTCAACGGGATGGGCTCGGGTTACTCGAGCGTCGCCATCGACAACGGGCGAATCTTCACGGTGGGCAACATCAACGGTCAATGCAACGTCCTGGCGCTCAGCGTCGCCAATGGCCGCCGCTATTGGGCCGTCCCGATCGGCACGGGCGATCCCAATTCCACGCCAACCGTCGACGGCGATCGTGTTTACGCCCTGACTCGCGACGGCAATCTTGCCTGTCTCAACGTGGCTGACGGTCATATCGTCTGGGAGAGATCGCTGACGACCGATTTCGGCGGCGCCATTCCGACGTGGGGATATAGCGAATCGGTGCTCGTCGACGGCGACCGCGTCGTTTGTACTCCCGGCTCGAAGAACGCCATGCTGGCGGCCCTCGACAAAAAGACGGGAAAGACGCTTTGGACCGCGCCGTCGCCCGAAGGCGGAGGTTCCAACGCCGCGGGGGGCTATTCGTCGATCGTCATCAGCAACGGTGCAGGCGTCAAACAGTATGTGCAGCTGGCCGGCCAGGGACTGATCTCGTATCGGGCCGACGACGGCAAGTTCCTTTGGAGCTATGCCAAGATCGCCAACGGGACGGCCAACATTCCGACTCCGCTGGTCAAAGACGACTATGTCTTCGGCGCCAGCGGCTACGGCGCCGGATCGGCCCTGATCCATCTGGAAAAGTCGGACGACGGCGTCTCGGCGAAGGAGGTCTACTTCCTCAACGGCAGCACGCTGCAGAACCACCACGGCGGCATGGTGCTCTATGGCGACTATATCTATTGCGGCAAGGGGCATAACTCAGGCTTCCCAGTCTGCGTGGAGCTCAAGACCGGAAAGATCATGTGGGACGGCGGACGCGGCCCGGGGACGGGTTCGGCGGCCGTGATGGAGGCTGACGGTGAACTGATTTTCCGCTACGAGAACGGCGTCGTCGCGATGATCGAGGCGACCCCGGAGAAATACAAACTCAAGGGTCGCTTCTCGACAGCCATGCACAACGGCAACGGCTGGGCGCATCCGGTGATCGTCGACAAGCAACTCTTCCTTCGCGACATGGACGATCTGATCTGCTACGACGTCGCGAAGAAGGACGCGCCCAAGCAAGCGGGCGAATCGAGCGATTCAAACCATCAGGTCGCTCACAACTAGTGGCTGGGCCGAGCAGGCACCCAACCGCTCCCTCCGTCCCAAGAACCGAGGGGAAAAAATAACGCGGGGCAGACGCGGACGTCTGCCCCACGCAAGCAAGTGGAACGAAGCGAGAATTAGGGTTGCTCGCCCGCTGCGGGGGCCGCCGGTGCCGCGGGAGCGTCCTCTGTCAGCAGTGCCAGTCGGGCCGACGCGATGCGTTCCTTCTCGGCTCGCAGTTCCTGCAGCGCCTCGGGCCGAATGCGGACTTCTGCCTCCTGATGGACGTGGAAGCCGGTGCCGGCCGGGATCAGGTGGCCCAGAATCACGTTTTCCTTGAGTCCGACCAGGTTGTCGACCTTGCCGGCCAGGGCCGCCTCGGTCAGCACCTTGGTCGTCTCCTGGAAACTGGCTGCCGAGATGAAGCTTTCGCTCTGCACGGCGGCCTTGGTGATACCGAGCAACTGGATGCTGGCGGTCGCCGGCCGCGGTCGGGTCGACTTGGCCGGTTTTTGATCGGCCGCTTCGATCTGAGCGTTGACCTCCTCGAACGTGCTCGAGGGGACGATGTCGCCGATCTGGAACTCGGTGTTGCCCGGATCGGTGATCTTCACGCACTCCATCAACTGCTCGTTGGCCTTACGGAACTCGAACTTGTCGATCACGACGCCTGGCAGCATGTTCGAGTCGCCTACGTCCTCGACGCGGAGCTTGCGCAGCATCTGCGAGACGACGATCTCGATGTGCTTGTCATCGATTTCAACCCGCTGCGAGCGGTAAACGTTCTGGATTTCGTGCAACAGGTACTGCTGCACGGCCTCGGCGCCGCTGACTCGCAGAATGTCGTGAGGCACGAGAGGCCCGCGGACTAGCGCGTCGCCCGCCCGCACGCGATCGCTCGCGTGCACGAGCAGTTGCTTGCCGTGCGGGATGATGTGCTCGGCTTCTGTCCCGTCGTCGCCGCGGACGATGATCACGCGCTTGCCGCGCTTCTTTTCGGCGACGAGTTCCACTTCGCCATCGATCTCGGCGATGATGGCCGGGTCTTTCGGCTTGCGTGCCTCGAACAACTCGGTGACGCGGGGCAGGCCGCCGACGATGTCCTGCGTGCCGGTGGCTTCGCGGGGGTTCTTGGCCAGGATCGAGCCGGCCGTGATCTGCTGCCCCTCCTGGACTTCGATCGTGGCCCGCTCGGGCAGATAGTAGAAGTCGAGGATCTTGCCCGCCGAGTCTTCAAGGATGACCTGCGGGTGCAAATCGCCCTTGTGCTCGATGACCGTCCGCCGCAGGTTGCCCGATGCCTCGCGCTCGGAGCGGATCGAACGGCCCTCGATGCAGTCCTCGAAGCGGACCCTTCCGCCGACTTCGGCCAGAATGGGAACCGAGTGCGGGTCCCACTGGCAGAGGACGCGGTTGACCTCGACCTCTTCATCCTCGCTGACCATGAGCGTGGCACCGTTGGGCACGGTGTACTTTTCCAGCTCGCGCTCCTTCGGGTCCAAGATGATGATTTCGCCGTTTCGCGTGAGGACGACGTTCTTCCCCTCCTGGTTGACGACGCTGCGGATACGGGCGAAACGGACGCGGCCCGCGCGACGCGTGCGGATCTCGTTCTCTTCGACTTCGCGGGAGGCCGCCCCGCCGATGTGGAACGTCCGCATCGTCAGCTGGGTGCCCGGCTCGCCGATGCTCTGCGCCGCGATGATTCCGACCGCCAGGCCCTCTTCGACCAGGTTGCCGGTCGAGAGGTCCATGCCGTAGCACAGTCGGCAGATGCCCAGCTGCGCCTCGCAGGTCATGGGGCTGCGGACCTGGATCTTTTCGAGGCCCAGGTCTTCGATCTTGCGGGCGATGTCGATCGTGACCAGATCGTCTTCCTTCACGATTACCTCGTCGGTGATCGGGTTGACGATGTTGGTCCGGCTGACGCGTCCGCGGATGGCGTCAGCCAGGCTGACTTCCACCTTCTCGCCGCGATAAACGACGCCGCGGGTGATCCCCTTGGTCGTGCCGCAGTCGTACATGGTGATGACCATGTTCTGGCAGATGTCGGCCAGCTTGCGGGTGAGGTAACCGCTGTCGGCCGTCTTGAGGGCCGTGTCGGCCAGTCCCTTGCGGGCGCCGTGGGTGGAGCTGAAATACTCCAGCACAGTGAGCCCCTCGCGGAAGTTGGCCTTGATCGGCGTCTCGATGATCTCGCCGCTGGGCTTGGCCATCAGTCCGCGCATGCCGGCGAGCTGACGCATCTGTTCGACGCCGCCGCGAGCGCCCGAGTTGGCCATCAGGAAGAGCGGATTGACGTAGTGCCCGGCGTCGCGGTAATCGTGCTCGAGCTCGTGCATCATCGATTTGGTGATGAGCTCGCGAGCGTGGGTCCAGGTGTCGAGCACCTGGTTATACCGCTCCTGATTGGTGATGATGCCTCGCTCGAACAGCTTTTGCTGCTTGAGCACGGCCCCCTCGGCCTCGCCAATCACCTTTTCCTTGTTGGGCGCGGTCTTGAGGTCGCTGGCAGCGAAGGACATGCCACTCTGGGTCGCCTGGTGGAAGCCCAGATCCTTCATGTTGTCCAACAGTTCGATCGTCGCCTTGCGGCCCAACTGGTGGTAACAGTCGGAGATCACGTTGGCCAGATCGCGCCCCTTCATCGTGATGTTGTAAAACGCCATCTGCGGGTGCAGGACGTCGTTGAACATCACGCGCCCGACGGTCGTCGTGATGAGCTTGCCGGGCTTGTAGTCCTCGGCCCCTTCGCCCTTGACCGTCTTGTCCTTGGAAAGGCGGACCTTGATGATCGCGTGCCGCCCGACCTTGCCCTGCGCAAAGGCCATGAAGACCTCGGCGGGAGAGGTGAAGACCATCCCCTCGCCTTTGCGGTCGGGCCGCTTCAGCGTGAGGTAGGCGCAGCCCATGACGATATCCTGGGAAGCGCTGATGATCGGCTGGCCGTTGGCCGGACTGAAGATGTTGTTGGTCGACATCATCAGCGTGGTGGCTTCGACCTGGGCCTCGATCGATAGCGGCAGGTGGACGGCCATCTGGTCGCCGTCGAAGTCGGCGTTGAAGCCCTTGCAGACCAGCGGGTGGATCTTGATCGCGTTTCCCTCGATCAGCACCGGCTCGAACGCCTGAATGCCCATGCGGTGCAAGGTCGGGGCACGATTGAGCAGCACGGGGTGATTGGTGATCACCTCGTCCAGAATGTCCCACACCTCCTCGTCGCGCCGCTCGAGCATCCGCTTCGCGCTCTTGATCGTGTCGGCGTGGTTGAGGTCTTTGAGCCGCCGGATCACGAACGGCTGGAACAGCTCGAGCGCAATTTTCTTCGGCAGCCCGCACTGATGGAGTTTGAGCTCCGGGCCGACGACGATCACGCTTCGGGCCGAGTAGTCGACGCGCTTGCCCAGCAGGTTTTCACGGAAGCGCCCCTGCTTCCCCTTGATCATGTCGGTGAGCGACTTGAGGGGGCGATTCGACGAGCCGAGCACCGGCCGCTTGCAGCGGTTGTTGTCGAACAGCGCGTCGACCGATTGCTGCAGCATGCGCTTCTCGTTGCGGACGATGACCTCGGGCGCATTCAGATCGACCAGCTTCTTGAGCCGGTTGTTGCGGTTGATGATGCGGCGATACAGGTCGTTCAGGTCGCTGGTGGCGAAGTTGCCCGAATCCAAGAGGACCAGCGGCCGCAGATCGGGAGGGATCACCGGGATGACGTCCAGGACCATCCACTCGGGCTTGTTGTCGCTGTCGCGAAGCGATTCGACGATCTTGAGCCGCTTGATGAGGTCCTTGGTCTTTTGCTGGCTGTTGGTGGTCTTTAGCTCGGCGCGCAGCGTTTCCGAAAGCTCCACCAGGTTGAGCTTCTGGAGCAGCTTCTTGACCGCCTCGGCCCCCATTTCGATCTCGAAGGCGTCTTCGCCGTATTTCGCCCGCGCCTGCCGCGCCTCTTCCTCGGTCAGAAGCTGGCATTGACGCAGGGGCGTATCGCCCGGGTCGATGACCACGTAGTCCTGGAAGTAGACCACCTTCTCCAGCGACGTCGTCTTGATGTTGAGCAGCGCGCCGAGTCGGCTGGGCATCGACTTGAAGAACCAGATATGCACGACCGGCGCGGCCAGCTCGATATGGCCCATCCGCTTGCGGCGCACGCGGCTGTGCGTCACCTTGACGCCGCACCGATCGCAGATCATCCCCTTGTATTTCATCCCGCGGTACTTGCCGCAGGCGCACTCCCAGTCTTTTTCGGGCCCGAAGATCCGTTCGCAGAACAGACCGTCGCGCTCGGGCCGATACGTGCGGTAGTTGATCGTCTCCGGCTTCTTGACCTCGCCGAACGACCAGCTGCGGATATCGTGCGAGCTGGCCAGACCGATCTTCACCGCGCCGTAATCGTTGATGCGATCGTAATTGGCTTCGGCAACACTCACTGGTTCACCCCTTTGTTAAGGAAGTGGTTGATTGCTAAATCATTCGGGAAGCACGAAGTCCGAATGACGAAAGAAGCACGAAGCTCGAAGCACGAATGACGAGTGCTTTGCTTCGGGCTTCGGTCATTCGGAAATTCCTTCGTCATTCGTGCTTCGGTCATTTATTCAGAGGGGGTTCTTTTCCAACTGGATATTCAGACACAGTCCCCGGATTTCGTTGCAGAGCACGTCGAAGCTCGCGGGGGTGCCGGCTTCGAGCGTGTTCTCCCCCTTGACCATCGACTCGTAGATTTTCGTGCGGCCCTCCACGTCGTCGGATTTGACCGTCAGCAGCTCTTGTAACACATAGGCGG
>DASPSM010000735.1:0-3094 GCA_035623955.1 Planctomycetaceae bacterium | reverse complement strand
CTGCATGTGCCAGCGCGCCTGCCACAGGGCCAGCTTGTCGCTCCACTTGCGCTCTTCTTCGTTCACGTCGAGGTGCTTGCGCAGCTCGGCCGCGATCTCGGGAGGATTGGACGTGAACTTGTTGCGGTTGATCTCCAGCTTTCCCTTCTCGCAGACAAAGACCGCGCCCCCCATCGGGCCGTGTCCTTGCTCGATCACGAAATTGACCTCGACGCCGTTGGCGTAGCGCATGGCGACCTGGCCGCCGGAGCCGGAGCTCAGCGGACGGATTTCGGTCGGGCCCGTGCCGTCCATGCCGAGGGCCCATTGAATCTGGTCGACGCCGTGGGCGCCCCAGTTGGTCATTTCGCCGCCGGAGAAATCGCGCCAGCGCATCCAACCCATCCAGTGCGGGTTGAACTCCCGCCAGGCTGCCTGGTTGAGCCACACGTTCCAATCGAGCCCTTTGGGCACCGGCTTCGCGGGAAATGGTTCCGCCGGCGACGCCTCGGAGCCGGTGTAATTGATCGCGCGGACTTCGAGGACTTTCCCCAGCCCGCCGCTGCGAACCAGTTCGCAGGCGACGCGATTCATCTCCATCGAGCGCTGCTGCGAGCCGACTTGCAGGATGCGGTTGTAGTGCCGCACGACGTTGACGAGCGCCCGGCCCTCGTTGATGTACAGCGTGAGCGGTTTTTCGGCGTAGACGTCTTTCCCGGCCTGACAGGCGTGAATGCAGGGAACGACCCGTTGAAACTCGCCGGTCGCGACGATCACCGCGTCGACGTCTTTGCGATCGAGCAGCGGGCGATAGTCCTGCACGACGGGCCAATTGGCCTTGTTTTTCTCCTTGAAGGCCTCGGCCCGCGGCAGATTGCAGTCGCACAGGCCGACGATCTGGGCCGACTCGGGGAGCTGCTGCAGCAACAGGCTGGCCCGGCCACCGACGCCGATCGCTCCGACGCGAATGCGATCATTCGCGCCCGTTCTGCCGGCCGCACGAGCGGTTCGCGACAAGAGAAGCGGGCCGCCAAACGTGCCGGCGGCGAATGTGCCCGCAGCGGTGCCCAAAAACCGGCGACGGCTCGTGCGTCCGCGGGCAGAATTCTGATATGCACTCATGGCGTATCCGCTGCCTTTGCAATTTGAGTCCGTGTCGAGCCGTGGGGATCGAAAGACCCGGGGTCGATGGCCGACGTTCTTGGTGCCCCTCCGATCGTAGTCCGCTGCGACGATTCTTGCTACCCGTCCGAGTCAGGTCGCAACCGTTATCAATTGCTTGGACAACCGGCACTTAGGCAAACTGTTTTAGACAAATCCAGCTGTGGCCGCCGTCCAAGGGACATTGAAACCTGGCCTGCTGTCGAGGTGCGAAGATGAGAAGCGTGCTGGCCTGCCTGATGTCGGCAACTCTGATTGCTTTGGTGCTCACCTCCGCGGGCCTCGCCCGCAGCACGGACGAGGCGACGACGATTCAACTCCGCGTGCGCGTCGAAGATCGGACCGGCAAGCCGCTGGCCGGCGCCAAAGGCGCGATTTTCAAGATGACGCCGCCACGGACTCAGTCAGGACGCCGGGACGCCGAGGCTCCGATCACGAAGGGCGGCACCGCCTCGCCGTCGGGAAAAGACGGTTACGTCGCGACGCAGCCGCTGCCGGCGAAGTCGGCCTACGTGCTGGAGATTCAAGCCGACGGCTTCGCCCCCGACTTGACCCGTTGGAGCCATCCTCAGCAGTCGGGGACCGTCGAGCTTCCGGCGGTGCAGCTGCGACGCCTGGGCGCGATCTCGGGGACCGTTGTCGATCGGCGGGGGCACGCGGTTCCCAACGCCACGGTCATTCAGGCCGGCGACGGCACGAAACGTCTCGAAACGACCACCGACAAGGACGGGAAGTTCCGGCTGGACGGAGTGCCGGAGGGGCAAGTGATCGTCTGCTTCGAGGCGGCCGGCTGTCGATTCGATGGAGCACTGCTGAAGTCTCCCTCCGAAGGCGCGCGCGTCGAACTCGCGCGGCTGGACGAGGCGAACCCGCGCGGGCTCAAGCTGGTTGACCCCGTTTCGCAATGGACCGCACAGCAGCGTGCGGCCTTTATCAAGAAGTTTCTGGAGCCGCAGATTGCTCGCGTCCTGGCCCAATCGACGATTGCGGAAAACGATCAGCTCATTCTGCTGATTGCGACCCGCCTCGATCCCGAGCGCGTCCTGAGTCGCATCGATCAATTCAAATTCGCCCGGCCCTACATGGTGTACGGCGTCCGTTATTCGATCGGCGCCGCTTTCCTGGCGCAGGGGAAGCCCGAAGCGGCCCTGGCAGCGATCGACAAGTTCAAGGACCCGCAGGCCAGGCTGCAGGCTTATCTCTACTGGTTTGAAAGTGATCCCGCGAAGACAAAGTATCCAGCCGCCCACAAATTGGCGCTCGCCAAGGCGCGCGCGATTCTCGAAGCCGATACGGCTGCCCCGCAACGCGCGTCCCAGCTGTGCGAGCTGGGGATTCAATTGTGGGACATGGGGGACCATGACGGGGCGCGGAAGGTCTTTCAACAGTGCCAGGCGCTGCTCGACAAGATCCCGGCCGAGCGTAACGACAAGAATTGGCTGCGGATGCAACTGGCCATCGCCGTGTCGCGTGACGATCTCGAGCGGGCCAAAAAGCTCGCCTCGGACGTCGAGCCCGCGCAGTCGATGAGGCTGGCAGCCCAGATTGCCCGCCACCACCCCAAGGAAGTCGAGTCGTTTCTCAAGGATGTCCCCGGGGAACTGTCGCTGCTGGAGCTGCGGGGCGTCGCCAATCAGCTCCCCAACGTCTGCCTGCGCGTCGCCCGTCAGGATCCGGCCGCGGCCGAACGGCTGCTGCTCAAATATGCGCAAGTCCCGCAGCCCAAAACCGACGCGGAGAAGATGTTTGGCCTGGGTGGGTCGTTCGGCCTCAATTTGTCGAAGGAATTTATCGAGTTTCAGGTGACCAAGCTCAAGGCGACCTGCTACGGGCTCATTGCCGAGGGTGCTTTAGCGCACGACCCGGCGGCCGCTCGGCACGCGCTGAGTGAGGCAATCGCGCTGGTAAAGCCCATGCGCGAAGGCTTCATTTACCCGATGTCGCAGGAGTACCA
>DASPSM010000705.1:0-10846 GCA_035623955.1 Planctomycetaceae bacterium | reverse complement strand
TTCGGGGACCCCGGGATCAACGCTTGTTTGACAGCTTCCCCGGGCTTTTCGCAGCCTTCCACGCCCTTCATCGCCTTCTGGCGCCAAGACATCCCCCACACGCCCTTAGTAACTTGACCACTATGATCCTCGCCTCGAACGCCCAGGTTGCCCCGGCCTTTCGAGACGCATTTCACCTTGCAGTCTTTTTGCCTGGTCCGTCGTGAAACATATCCGACACGGAAATCCGCGCCGGACACCTGACAACGTCCAAGCCGCCAAGCCGCTAAGAGTGCACTGACACAATACGCTCGGAGATCGGCCCGAAATCTGCGTGCCGTCTTTTGCGAGGCCGGACCGCCGATCCGAAACCGATCACCCAATTTGCATTGTGTTTACAGATGCCACTTGAACCGCTATCTGATTGTCAAAGAACAAACCCGGAGGATAAATCCGCCGGGTTGCGCCCCTAGTGGGCTGAAGCCGGTCCAGCGTCGCCGCTGAAACGGCTTCAAACCACTCAATTGGCCTCAACCCGCTCCAGAGACAGGACTTAAGTCGATATTGTCTCGGGGGGATCGGTAATCTTAAGCGTGACCCCCTTTGTTCGTCAAGGGAACCGCTCCGCCTTTTTCAAAAAAATTGGAGACGACCGGGATCGAACCGGCAACCTCCGCCGTGCAAGGGCGGCGCTCTCCCAATTGAGCTACGTCCCCGGGAACAGGGAAAGGTGAGCAGACTGTGACGGCCACATTGCGTCCGCCAACTGGTCACTGCTCTCCTCTCACCCGTCTCGGAAGTGGGCGCACGTGGATTCGAACCACGGACCTCAGCTTTATCAGAGCTGCGCTCTAACCAACTGAGCTATGCGCCCCCCGTCTTGCTCGCCCCGCGTCGTTTTGACTCGCTTGAGTCGGCCGCGGCTCCACCGACTGCTAGCCTTCAAAACCGGTTCCGGACGCAGCAGGGGATCGGTGATTCTGGCGGCCCTTGTCTTCTCTGTCCAGCCCCACGCAGTGCGATTCTTGTCCGAAAACGCTCGGATTTAGCCTCGGCGCAGCCGTGCGTGCCGCGGTCACATGCGTCGGATGTTGCGCGGTTGACAAACCTGACGCAGTTGGGCTCGATAATCGTCGAGTCGGTCCATCGAGGCTTTCCATCGAATCATCACGTCCGGAAGGATTCGTCGACCGTCCACGCCGAAATTACGTCGTTCTTTGAGCACCTCGCGCATCTCGCGGATGGTCGCGTTGAAATCGGCAAAGCACGTGCCCGGATCGCGACCAACGGACCGTACCAATCCCGAACCGATGTTGGCCAGCAGATCAAGATCTCGCATCCACGAGTCACGGCTCCCGTCCCAACGGTTCAATGCCCACGCGGACTCGGCCTTCGAGAAGAGGCTCACCGCCTCGGCCGCGTTGCCCTCACGCAATCGCTTTCCTGCCATTTCGGCGAGGTTCTGGCAGCGCCGAGCCCGCATTAGCGATCGCAGGGCCTGCCCGGCCAGAAACAGCAGATACAGCAAAACGAAACCCGCAGCGACCAAAAAGAGGGCCCCGCTGTAAAACCAGAGGCTGCGCATATCTCGTTAGTCCTCGTCAACTTAACCTTGCCGATGATACCCGGGCCGCAGCCCGATGGCGACAAAATAACGAAGCGGGCAAGGTGGCTCCCCGAGGTTGTCAGGTCACGCCCGGCCTTAGGGATCTCCCTTAGGGGAAAACGGCATTTCGCGAAGTCCCTCAAGGGTTTAGGTGAAATAAAAATCTTGAAAGGTTGAGATTGATCCGTCATAGTGGAGTTCGGTTATGGATAACTTTCGATTGGCGGGCGGCAGATTTGAGAACCCAACGTTGAGTGGGATGGTCGGGCGCTTCAGCAGCGTGGTGCCCGAGTTTTGAAAAAACTGGCAACGAGCCTCGCGCAAATTTCAGCGCTCGCGCGAAGTTCTTCGTAGTTGCCTCAGCAGGACAAGTTCTCTCAGCCGTAGGCCTTCTTGATGCTGGCTACTGAACGCGATGACAGTGCGCTGCTGCCCGGCATGTTTCGCCTGGCAATTTCGTCGCCCGACGAGCCGCAGCCCACACCGCTTGCCGTCAACGGTCCCTTCGCGATGATCGGTCGCGAGGAGAACTGCACCTGCCGTCTCAATCACCCAGACATTAGTCGACGGCACGCTTACTTGCAGGCGATTTTCGGTCGCATCTTTTGCGTCGACTTGGGGAGCCGCACCGGGACCCATTGGGGCGAAAAATCTCGCAAAAGCGGATGGTTGGATCCCGAACGCCCGGTTCGTATCGGGCCGTATCAGGTGCAAATGCTCGACAGTATCGGCCTGGGCACTCCGAGCGTGCCGTTCCCGGAAAACTTCAGTCCGCTGGATCCCTACGCGGGGCAATTGGGGACGCTTCCGCGCGTCGAAGTTGAAATCCTGAACGGGGCCGTGCCCAGCGCCGAGATGGCGATCCAGCGCTTGATCACTCTGGTCGGCAGTTCTCCGCGCTGCAAGCTGCGGCTGCAGCACTCGAGCGTGGCTAAGGTCGACTGCAGCCTGCTGTGGCTGTCCGACGGATTGTGGGTCGTCGACCTGTGCGGCCGCGGCCATTCGCGATTGCGTGGCAAAGTGCTGCGGTGCGCGCGGCTGGAGAATGAGCAGACCCTACGACTCGGTCGATTCCATTTGCGAGTGCACTACTTGAGCGGGATGATGCCGCTCGCGCCGTCCGAGCATCTCAGCGGGCCGGCGAAAATCGCGAGATCGATCTCTGAGAGCCGTCGCGCGCCTTCCGACGAGAACCAATTGGACGTTGTCCTCTCCGCGTCCGAAGAGGCCAACGAGGCGGCGGTGCCTGAAGCGGTCGCCGCAGGGGGTGCCGCGGCGGTTGAGGGCGCGAGTGCCGAAGAACTGCGCGCTGCCCTGTTGCAGGAGCATCGCAGGCTCGCGGCGCAGCGTGAGGCGGCGGACGCCCGCGATCGCGCGCTCGATGCGCGAGAACTGAAGCTCAGCGAGGCTCAATCGCGATTGGCGTCGGAGTGGGAGCACCTGCACGTCGATCGTGCGGCCTATGACGCGATGGCCGCGGATCTCGTCCGCAAGCAGGAGGAACTCGCATCGCGCCTGCGACGCCTGGCTGAGGATTCCGAGTCGCTCGGTCGGCAACGAATCGAACTGGCAAATCGGACGAACGAACTTACGGAATTCAAGCAGCGCCTCGCATTCGAGTGGCAAAGGCTGGCTGCTGAGCGAGGCTTGGAGACGTTAAACGCCCCGCAACAAGAAGACTTGTCGCCCAACGAACCAGTTGCGCACCCGGGCGACCACCCGTGGTTTGCGGAGCCATCGGTCGCGTCCAGTCCTGCAGAAATCTCCCCGAATCTCGAAGCTTCGGCACCGGCCGAGTCGAACACGGTCGCGACTCCCCTGGATTTCGACGTCCTCGAGACAGTCCGCCACAACAAAGTTTTTGCGGCGGATCGTGCGGGAACGACACTCGTGGTGACGCCGTTGGGAGACGCGTCGGAGTTTCACTACGGCGACGTGCACGTCGAATCGAACAAAGTGCGGCGGCTGTTGGAGGGAGGGTCGTTCCAGAATCTCGTTGTCGACCTGGGGAACGCCCCGGTTTACAGCGCGGTGACAATCAACGTGGTGGTTGCCCTCTCGCGGATCGCCTCGAATCGCGGCGGGCGCGCGGTGTTGTGTCGTGCCTCTGAGAAGACCCGCTCGCTGCTCAATACAATGAAACTGCTCGACGTCTGGCCGCTGTTTGAAAGTCGCGACGCCGCGTTTGAGGCGCTTAGCGCCCCGCCGGAAGCCTGAGCGCGCCCCTGTTCGCCGCGACGTCTAGACGTCTAATGGAGCGCAGCGCTCACCGATGCGACCTGCTGGGGCGCGTGTTCCCGAACGGTCGCCCAGCCAGTAGCGCGTCGGCCCTGGCGATCGACTGCGACCACTTTGACGACAACCGGGCACCGGGTGCGCGTGAACGACGTGGTGGGCAGCTCAAATACCCGGCAGCCCAACGGCACGCTCGCGACGTTTTGGGCGGATGGGATCTGAGTGTCGGATGTTCGGCCGGCGGCAACCTCGATCGACCTGACGGATTCACCGCAGAAACACAGGGGATTGCGATCCTCGCCGAGGTTCTGCTCGGCCGCAATTTCTTCAATCGCTGGATTGTCTCCTCCCGCGACGCTGACAGTCGTGCGAAGAACGCCATCGTCTCCTGAGGCGGCTGCGACCGGGGCGCTCGGGCTCTCTGCAGCAAGCCGCCGATGCGACCAGGTCGCTTCGACTTTGATCCGGGGCAAGTCGTCTTGCGGCCGCATGAGCGAAGCCTGCAGTTGCATGCCCCGCGTGCCGGCGAAATGGATCCGATGCAAACCGGGCTTGTGAGTCGCAGACATCTCAACGAATACGGCCGATGTGCCTTTGAGCTCGAGCTTGAGCGGGCCCGAGTCAATCTCCCACAAGCCCGGCCGAGGGCCCGCAAGTCCCCAGGGTCCTAACTGTCCACACAGATCCAGGCTCGCTAACTGCCCACAAGCAACGCCGTCGCGGGGATTGCCCCGACTCGAGCCTATTGAACGATCGAGCAGCCACAGGGTCCAGTCGCGGAACAAGCGATCAAAGGGGCAGCCGGTCGCAAGCTCGAGGTTGCGCGTGCCGCGTGCGGGAGTGGAGATCAGTCGCGTCAGCACTTGCGTGCCGAAGCGCTCGACGCAATAGCGCAGAAACAGGTAGGTCGCACCGCGGCATCCGTGGCAGCGCCACAAGCCGGCCCGGTAGTAGTCCTCGACGACGAGGGGGTAAGCCGCAGTGTCGTTGAGGTAGCGCGAAATGCGGTAATCGAGGTTGGTCCAACCGCCGCCGAAAAGGCTTTCTGCACAATGCGCCAGGGCTTCGTTGAGCCAATCTTCCTCCTCGGGAAACAGCGTCTGTCCGGGTCCCCCACCTGTTCGCTGACTGAAACTGACCGCGTGCGCATATTCGTGAATTAACAGGGTGCGCAGATGGGGACCGGGAATCGTCTGGGAGTTCACGTACATCATGTCGCAGCGATTGCTGAACGGCGGGGCAAGTTCCGCCTGGAAGTCGCTGCCGCGGACAAATCCCCCGATCGAGGTCCGGCCTCCCTGCAGGCGGGCCAACCAGGGGCTCAACAGCACGGAAAACCGGCCGTCGCCGTCGACATCGCGGTACGTCCCGAACACGTCGCGAAATCGTGGAATCAGTTCGTTGTCAAAGAGATCTGCGATGGTTTCCACGAGCCCAGGGGCCAGTTCCTTCGTCGATTGTTGACTGTCGAGAAAGACTCGAACGCTACGACCGTGCGCCACCTCGCGCGCTGACACCTTCGCATACTGGCTGGGATCATCCAGGCTTCCGTCGGTCACATGCAGGGCGAATGTGCGGGTCTGGTCGCCGCCCGAGCGCCCGCCAGCGGGCAACTGAGATAACGCGGGCGAGGCGGAATCGGTAGACTTCCCAAGATCATCGCGCGCAATCGGGCTCTTTGGCGCTGGTCCCGGTCGCAGCGGCAACAGCGGCCGGGGAGGAAATTCGGGCGAGACGATCGGCTCGGACGAAACCGTGACTGCGAAGCTTCCCGTGCTTCGTGCCAAACTCGAGATCACGACGATGTATCGCGAGTTCGGCTGGAACTCGACGTCAAGGTCTGCGGTGTCGCGGCTGACATCGACCACGAAGGCGGTTCCGGGAGCCAATGGCCCCAAGGCGGCTCCACGCGCCCGCTCTCTCGACGTGTCGCGATGTTGTCGCGAGGCAAACAGCCCGACAATCGCTGCAACTGCGGCGAGACCGGCCACAAGCAAATTTCGCCGCATTGCGAGCGGTTTCCTGCGATCCTTGCGACTCGGCCCGTCGAGAGCGCGAGCCCATTACGAGTTGGTCGCGCGACAGCGGCGGCGACCCGGCGCTAACCGGCTCCACCGGTTTGTTCATCGGCTTAACCGGAGCGGCACAACCAGCGGAATCGCTAGGAACCGAAAAGTCATGGGAATGCAGGGCATGGAACCGGCTCGGCAAGTCAATTTCGCCTAAAGAACGCACGAAGTTTCTGTCGCAAAAACGACACGAAACGCTTCCGCCCGTGGAAGTTGGGAAATTTGGCCATTTCGGCAAATTTCGGCGGAATTCACTACGAAGCCATCTCCGAACCGTTATAAAATCGAGATGGTTTCCGAGAACGCTGCGCGCTCGGAGCGCAGGTCGGGCTGCCTCGGTTCGTTCGCCTCGGCTCACTTTGACGATTCTTTCGGGAGTTACGACATATGGCGATCCGGCCTGGACTTGCCATGGGCGCGAAGGTTGTCCTCGTTTCTTGTGCGGTCGTCTCGGCAATCGCGGGTACGTCACTGGCGGCTGGAGCGATCTCGGCTCCCGAGCCGGCTGTTTGCGTTTATCAGTATTCGCCCACACAGGGCGACGCGTACTTTGCCTTGGGTGTCCGCGTCGAGCGGGCGCAACTTCCTCTTGGCGATGTGCGAAATCACGCGTTGCTCGTCGACACGTCGGCGAGCCAATTCGGCGTCTATCGCCAGCGATCGATGGACGTCCTCCGTGAGTACCTTTCCAACCTGTCGGAGACCGACCGCGTTCGGCTGTACGCCGTCGACGTCAAGGCCGACCCGATGATGCCGGCACAGGCCTCCCCGAAATCGCAAGCGTGCGTGAGTGCCGTCGAGGCCCTGGAAAACCGAGTTCCGCTGGGGGCGACCAACCAGCTCGCCTGCCTGCGAGCGGTGCTCAGTGAGCTTCCCGCGGACGAGCCCGCCGCGATCGTCTACATCGGCGACGGGATGAGTGCGGCCCGTCTGGCCCCTCCGGCGGAGGTCGCGGAGTTGGCGGCGGAGATGCGCGGCCGGCACGTCGCCATGCACAGTTTTGCAGTCGGCCCGCAAACCGACCTCGAAATGCTGGGAACGTTCGCTCAGCAAACGGGCGGCGTCCTGCTGCTCGACAAAAAGAGCCAGGCGAACCACGGAGTTGCTGCCGGCGCCGAGTTGGCGGCGGCCGCAAAACTTCCGGTCCTCTACCCCACGCGATTCACGAGCGACGGACAGAACGTCGACTTGCTGCCGCGGATCGCGTTGCCTTTGCGCAGCGATCGCGAGTCGGTTTACCTTGGCAAGGGTCGAGTGAGAGACGCCCTGGCGCTCAGCTTTGAGCTGGGTGGAAATCAACAGCCGGTCGTATTTCATGCACGCGGTGCCGCGAGACGCGATTCCAACGGCGCCTTGTCCTTCTTCTGGCAACGTGCTCAGGGGAGCGCGGGAGTTGCCGTGCCGCTAGCCGGAATGCAGCTGATTTCCGCTGCCAACGACTCCTTTGCCGAACGGATCGATTCGATGTTGACAGAGGGGGAGAAGGCCGTCGCCTCGCGGGACGCGGCGACTGGGGAACAAATTGCCCGTGCGGTTGCGGAACTCGACCGTGGCAACACGCGAGCTGTGGCGCTCTCAGCTGCCGCGGCGCGGTTGCGCAAGGAAATCGCCGCGCACGAAATCTTGCGGCAGGTTGCCCCGGAGGGGTCGGAGACTCCGCCACCGCCGAGCGCGCATCCTCCTGCAGGCCCGCCGGTTCCTTCGGAGGCTCCGTCCGCCAAGCTGGGACCGCGAGTCGGGCCGCCCTCAGAGAGCGCTGTCGCGAGATACAAAGAATTGATGGCCGTTCGGGGGCAGCAGCTCAGCAGCGAAGTGACCACGGCGATTGCCGAAGCCACCAGGTCAGGCGAAGCGGATCCTGATTCGGCAATCGGGCTCTTAAAGCGTGAGCAGGGCGTCGTGGCGACTGCCGTCGATATCGAACCCCAGGTGCGAGACGAGCTTTCGCGGCGCCTGTTGAACAAAATCCAGGAGCTTCGCGCGATCAAGGAGCATCAGCAGATCACGAGGCTCAATAACGCCGAGCACATGGCCCAGGTGGAGGCGCGCCGCAAATCGCTCGAGCAAATGTCGCTGGAAGAGACGAGGCTCACCGAGTTGATCGATCAATGCCGCGCGCTGCTCGTGCAAGCCGTTCACGGCGACGACAACGCCTATGAGCAGGCCCAATCCGTCGCCATGGAGGCGATGAACCTTCGGCCAGGCAACGGGCCGGCGACGCAGGCCAGGGTTACGTCCATAGCTGCCGGACGGTTGAACCAAGCGAACCGGCTGAGGCGTTTGCGAGAAGATCGGCTCCTCGAGGCGTTGTACCTGGTCGAACTGTCCCACGTTCCCTTCCCGGACGAGCCTCCCATTCAATGGCCCAACGCGCAGGTCTGGCGAGCCCTGACCGAGCGCCGGAAGAAATGGGCGCAAGTCGATCTTCGCTCCGAAAGCAAGCCGGAGCAGCGGATCAGCGAGGCGCTCGATCAACCGGTCGATTTTGACGTTGGCCCGCAATCCCTCAAAGAGGCACTCGAGTTCATCGGCGCCCGGTACGGCATTCCGATCGTGCCAGACACGAAGGCGCTCGAAGACGCCAACGTCGATTTGTCGACCGAGGTGCACGGGAACTTCCCTGGAATCAAACTCCGCAACCTGTTCAAGTTGTTGCTCGAACAAATGTCCTCGCCGCTGACCTACGTCATCGAGGACGAGGTTCTGAAAATCACCACGGTCGACAAAGCCAATGAGAAGCTGTCGATCCGCATGTATCCTGTTGGCGACTTGATTATGGGTCCCCAGCAGCTGCAAGCCTTGGCTGGCGGCGGCGGTGGCGCGGGCGGACAGGGAGGTCGCGGCGGCGGCGGTGGCGGCATGGGTGGTGGTGGCATGGGTGGCGGTATGGGCGGCATGGGCGGCGGCGGCATGGGTGGCGGGATGTTTAGCATTCCCAGCGAGCCTACGACTCCAACCAACCCAATCGCGGCTCCCACACCGGATCCGGCAAACGCGCCAGCTCAGAAGCCCGCTCGCTCGTCGAAGACAAGTGACCGGTCTTCGGCCCGCGTGAACTCGGCCGATCGTCTGGTCTTTGCGCAGGCAGACAATTCTGCTCCGAGCTTCACGAACGACGCAGTACAAGCCAGCAAAAAAAAACAGGACGCCGCGCGTTAAGCTCCGGTGAGCAGGAGGAGCGGGCAGTTCGCGGCAAATCCGGACCGCCTGCACAGTCGCTCGACGGTCGATCGGGTGCCACCTTGGCCATTGCTGGCCCCCAAGCCAGCGATGTGAAGATTCCGCTGCCCCCGGCGGATGGCTCCGCTGTCCCTCCGCAGAAATACTGGCGAGAGTACTTCAGCAAGCATCAGCCGCCAGCGTCCGCGATTGCCGACCTCGCGCTGAGGTTGACAACGCAAAAGAAGTACGACCAGGCGATCGCCCTGCTCGAAGGGGCCCTGCTTAGCGGCCAGATCGAACCGTGGATGTACGACGTGCTGGCACTGGTGATGCAGCTGGCCGGACGTCCCCAATCGGACGTTGAGCGAGCCCTCTTGTCGCGGATCGATTTTTCCGCGACCGATGTGCCAAGCACGCTGTTTTCCGCCGCGTATCTGACGCGGTTTGGGGCCAAGGCCCAGGCGCTCAGGCTGTATCGCCAGGCGGCAGAAATTGAGCCGACCCGTCCAGAAGCCTACGTGCTCGGGCTGCGTTTGGCCCGCGAGCTCAAGGATTATGAAGCCATCGCCTGGGCGGCGCCCGGCGTGTTGCGAACCGCATGGACCAAGGACCACGAGCAACTGCATCGCGATGCCGAAGACGCGGCACTCGACGCCGAACGGGGCTTCAAATCGATCGGCAAGCAGTCCGAAGCCGAGGCCTTGCGGACTGCGATGGCGCAGGCTCGGACTCGCGATCTCTTCGTGCGTCTGCAATGGGCCGGCGACGCGGATCTCGACTTGTCAGTCGAGGAGCCGCTCGGGACGATTTGCTCCGTAACCGATCAACAGTCGCGAGGCGGCGGCGTGTATATGCACGACGGCTACGGCCCCAACCCGAGCAATTGTTACGAGCAATACGTCTGCGCCTTCGGAGCTCCCGGCGTCTACGTGGTCCGCGTCAAGCGGATCGATGGCACCGTCGTGGGAAAGCGGGCCCAGCTGACCGTCGTCCTCAATCAAGGCGGCCCGAACGAGTCGTCGCAAACCTTCGTGCTCAAGCTCGACAAAGACCTTTCCGCCGTGCGAATTCCGGTTCCCAACGGTCGCCGTCGACAACTGGCACCCGAGAAGCGGACAACGGAGGGGCATACGGCCCTGCTGAATCGCTTGATGGAATTCGTGGCCAACAGCCCGTCCGGGCGGCAAATCGCCTGGTCGGCTCTTCCCAAGTCGTTCGCGCCCGGCGTCGCAATGCCACGGGCGCGACGCAGCTGGCAAGCGGGCGCTGGCGGCGGCAATGTCGCGGGCGGCGTCCAGGGGGGGTCGCAAACGATCGGACAGTTTGGCGGCGGGGGAATTGGATCAGTGGGCGGCGTGCCTTTTGTCAGTGGCGGCACGCCCGTCGGCAATGGGCTGGCCGTTGGCTTTCAGCCGGAAATCACCATCGTCCCCGAAGGATCGATGATGAGCGCGGCCGCCGTGGTTTCTTCTGATTTGCGTTACGTGCGGTTGGCCGTTGTCCCCAACTTCTCGACCATCACAGAGGTCTTCACGTTCACGTTTGTCGGGAGCAACGCCGGCCAGATGCAGCAGGTACAATAACCGGAAAAGCTTCAACGCTTTCGGATCGGGCCCGGCATCGCGTCCAGATCCAGCGAGGCTTGATCGCCGCGCTCAAGCAATTCCCACGCCATTGCAGCCATTGCAGCATTGTCCGTGCAAAGTTGGGGAGGCGCGACCACCACGTCGACCGACTGGTCCCGTGCAAGCTCGCCCAAGCGTTCGCGCAACCGGCGGTTGGCGGCGACTCCGCC
>DASPSM010000703.1:0-2564 GCA_035623955.1 Planctomycetaceae bacterium | reverse complement strand
CGAAGTCCTCGTTCTCAAGTCCCAGTGAGCCGACCGGGTCGGCTGCGTGCGCGTCGAAACCCGCGCTGATCAGAATCAGCTCGGGCTGGGCGTGTCGGGCCGCCCGCTCAAGCACGGTTTGAAACCGCTCGCGAAATTCGCGGCGCGAGACGCCAAATCTGAGCGGCAAATTGGAGATCGCTCCCAGCCCAGGCCCGGTCCCCGTTTCGTTGGTGTCTCCCGTGCCCGGATAAAACGGGAACCGGTGGACCGAAAAGAAGTGCACGCGGCCGTCGGAATAGAAAGCGTCCTGGGTGCCGTTGCCGTGATGGACATCCCAATCGACGATCAACACGCGCGACAGCCCCAATTTTTCGACTGCGTGCCGCGCCGCGACGGCCACGTTGTTGAACAGGCAGAAACCCATCGGCGCATCGTGAAGCGCGTGGTGGCCGGGCGGGCGGACGAGGCACAACGCACGGCAATGGGTCCCCGACACGACGTCTTCCGTGGCTGCGACGGCGGCGCCGGCAGCCCGTACGGCCGCGTCGTAGGAATCGGAACTCATGATCGTGTCAGCTTCGACGTGTCCTCCCCCCGCCCTGGCCCACGCCTCCACTTGCCTGACGTACCGGGCGTCGTGAATCCGGCCAAGCTCCTCGAGAGTGGCCGGCCGAACGGTGCCTTGGTCAAAACGCCGGTCCAAGTGCGTCGCCGCCAGATGTGCATAAACGCGCCGCAACCGCTCGGGACATTCCGGATGCTGCCCGGTCTCGTGCCGCAGGAACCACGTGTCTGAATAAAGAATGGCTGACGGAGATCCCGGCATTGGCAAGTCCCGCAGCGATGGAACCAAAGCGACGTTCGCGGAGTCTTTATTGTGCAGAGACTGCTGCTCGACGCCTACGGTGCGCCTGGATCGGTAGATTCCCTGAGGCCCAACCGTCAGCGGCCGGGATCCCGGCGTACAATCAGTGAGAGGGCTCACGAAAAGCTGCTTGACAGTCGCAAAAAGCGGGTGATAACGTAAAGGGGGAAGGCCGAATTCTCGGCGGTGGTGCACATTTGATTCGTGGTTATGCGGGCCGGCGACCACTAGGATGTTCCTCCAAAATGCTCGACTTCCCGGCGGGCAAGGTCTTATCTCATTTGGATTTCATCGACCTTCGCATCATCTTGAGTGGCTCGGCATCATCTTGAGTGGCTCATCCAATTTGAGTGGCTCATCCAATTTGAGTGGCCGCGGCGCTTCGTGAGGCTGACAAGCCTCGCTCCGAAGTGGCCCGATGTCTCTCTGCCCGAGTGGAACGCAGAGTGAAGGATCTCTCGGTGCACCGACCGACAGCCCGCCGGCTTGAATCGTTAACGAGATCAATTGTGCCCCTGCGACGCCCGCTCGCGATGACGAGACTCCGCCCGCAGATCCCGCGGCTCTGGTTGGGGGCCGTGATCCTCGGCGCCTTTCTGGTTTTCGTGGCTCTCGGGTCGTCTGCCCGATCGCAACAGGCCGACCCGCCCAAAACTCAAGATGAAAGCAAGAAAGATTCCGAAGGAGACAAGGGCTTCGCCAAGTCCGACGACGACTCCAGCGACGCGGACAAGTCAAAGGCCAAAGACAAAGATAAAGACAACAAGGAAACCGAGGACGAGTCCAAATCGTCGGGCGAGCGGGAGCGGGACGCGCTTCCGCGCGGCGTCTTCGTTCCTCCCAAGAAACCTGCCGAGTTCTCCATCAACGATCCGAAGACGACCGACGAGGAGTGGAAGAACTGGAGCAGGGGCAAGGCTCACGGCGATTTCAACACCAAGATTCAGAATGGCGACCGCGACGCCCAATCGGACAAGATCGTCCAGGACGGAATTCGACAGCAGCTCGCCGCGATGACGCTCCCCGCGATGCGGGATGCCAAGGCCGAAAAGTTTCAAGTGTCGGAGATCGTGCAGGCCCTCCTGCGAGCCGTGCACACCGCCGCCAACAAAAAGCCGGGCGGCGATCAGCGGCAGTATCGCATCTTCATGATGCAGGAAATCATCAAAGATTGCCGTGAACTGCAGCTGGCCAGCAACCAGTACTACGTGCGGCTCAATACGGCAGTGCTCTTGGCCAATCTGTTTCTCGAAGAGGCCAATCCCGCGACGAAAAGCGAGCCGGAGTTCTTCACTCCGGCATTCGACGCCTTGATGGAAATACTCGATAAAGAAGGCCAGAGTGAAGCGGTGAAGATTATCGCGCTCAACGGCCTGCGAAGCGCCTGCCTTTACGGCAACCCGCCCCTGGCCGTCAGCGAAAACGTCCGTCTGGCCCGAAAGCTGATTTCGGAGCTGGAAAAGCCGGGCGCCCACGAATGGTATCAGGAGCGGTTGTGCGACACGCTCGCAACAATCGATCAGCTACGCGACCTCAACGGCCAGCCCTTCATCGTCCAGGCGTTGAGCAAGGTCTTGTTCGACGCAGGGCGGCCGCTCTGTGCCCGCGCGGCGGCCGCCCGAGCCCTCGGCCGTACGCCGCTCGATCCGTCCATCGATTTGAACGTGATTGTCTACGGAATTGCCGACCTCAGCCGCCAGCTGGTGGAATTCCGAAA
>DASPSM010000659.1:0-16557 GCA_035623955.1 Planctomycetaceae bacterium | reverse complement strand
CGCCGGCGCGCCTGCAGCCCTCTGCTTTCGGGTCCGCATCGCCGGTTTTGCCTTAGGGCGAACCGCGCGTGACCCGAAGCCTCTGCACGGAGCGCCTCTAACGAACCGCAACGGCGCGGCTCGGCCAATGTTGACAATTTCGCGGCAAGAAAATATTCCTCAGGACTCTATTTCGCCGGCCCGGAAGCGCCCTGGGTCAGCGCGGTCGTGCCTGCGAGGATGAGAGCATGAGATCGTGGTCCCGTTCGGCGGGGAAGCTTTTTGTCGTTATTTCGCTGCTCGCGCTAAGTCTTTCGACTCTCGAGCACGACGCGCGC
Organism: Planctomycetaceae bacterium; assembly: GCA_035623955.1. GTDB lineage: Bacteria > Planctomycetota > Planctomycetia > Planctomycetales > Planctomycetaceae > DASPSM01. The sequence continues at coordinate 16,240 of DASPSM010000659.1, read as the reverse complement.
GCCGGGACGGCCTCGACCGATCGGCCAGCAGGAGGTCTCGAGCAATCGCTCGTGGCGATCCGTGCCGTTGATAAGCAGGGAGCCGGCCACGAGGATGCCCAGCGGGCCATGCACTTTGTCGCTGGGGCCGAGGCGAGCGACCTTCCCTCGATCCTGAAGGCCCTCGACGGCGCGTCTCCCTTGGCGGCCAACTGGCTCCGCAATGCGTTCGAGACGATTGCCGATCGCCACTTGAAGCTCAAGCACCAGTTGCCTTCCGCGCGGCTGGAGGCCTTTGTGCGGGAGACGTCGCATAATCCCCGCGCACGACGGTTGGCCTACGAGTGGCTGATCAAGGTCGACCCGACGGCCACCGCTCGACTGATCCCCGGCATGCTGCTTGATCCGGCCGCCGAGTTTCGCCGCGACGCCGTGGCCATGCGCGTCGACGAGGCGACGAAAGTCGATCCCGCTCGTGACAAGGCTCGCGCAATCAAGCTCTATCGGGAAGCGCTGAGCGGCGCGCTCGATGACGACCAGGTGAAATCGATCGCGCAAGCTCTCGAAAAACTCGGCGAGAAAGTCGACATCTCGAAACACTTTGCCTTCCTCACGCAGTACTCGGTGATTGGTCCCTTTGACAACAAAGGGGGCCGCGGCCTGGAGGCTGTGTTTCCGCCGGAGCACGAAATTCGGCTCGACGCGACGTACGACGGCCAGCTGGGAAAAGTGACCTGGCAACTGCTAAAGAGCAACGGGGACTATGGCATCGTGGACATTGCCAAGCAGGTCAAGCCCTACAAAGGCGCGGCGATGTACCTTTTGACGGGCTTTCAAAGCCCCAAGACCCGCCAAGTCGAGATGCGGCTCGGCACGGACAACGCGTGGAAGCTTTGGGTCAATGGCCAATTCTTGTTTTCCCGCAACGAGTATCACCGCGGAATGGCCCTTGATCAGTACCGAATCCCCGTAACGATGAAACCGGGGCAAAACGTCATCCTGCTCAAGCTCTGTCAAAATGAACAAACCGAGGATTGGGCCCAAGGCTACCAGTTTCAATTGCGGGTTTGCGACTCGAACGGGTGCGGAATTCGCTCCGGGGAAGCCGCGGTGGCCGGAGGTCGATAGCATGCGACACATCACGACCTCCGGGGAAATTCGCCGCATGAAGCGGCGCGCCTTTGGTCTCGCGTTCACGGGCCTTTTGGCGGGCGCGTTGCTTCCGTGCCTCGGCGCGAAGTCGTCGGCCGAGGATTGGCTGCAATTTCGCGGCAATAACGGAGTCGCCGCCGGCGAGGGGCCCGCTCGGCTCGACCGCGCCGCCTGGACGGCACCGCTTCCAGGGCGCGGGCTTTCCGGTCCGATTGTCCTCGGAGACCGCGTTTACGTCACGGCCTGCAGCGGGCACGACCAGGAACGGCTTCACGTGTTGGCACTCGACAAAGCCGACGGGAAGCCGGTTTGGGAGCGGCAGTTTTGGGCCACCGGTCGTACCCAGTGCCATCCCAAGATGTCCGTCGCCAGCTCCAACCCGGCCAGCGATGGTCAGCGAATCGTCGCTTTCTATTCCACGAACGACCTGGCCTGCCTCGATCGCGACGGCAAACTGTTGTGGTTCCGCGGGCTGACGTACGAACATCCCAACGCGAGCAACAGCCTGGGGATGGCCTCGTCTCCGGTGATCGTCGCCGACACGGTGATCGTGCAGGTCGAGACCGACGACGATTCCTTCGCCGTCGGAATCGACATCGAAAACGGCGAGACGCGCTGGAAGCTCGACCGGCCGCATCGCGACAACTGGACGACCCCCATCGTCCTTCGCGGCGCCGATCGCGACCAGGACATCGTGGTGCTGCAAGGATCGCAGGGTCTCAACGGAATCCGGCCCAAAACGGGCGCACTCGTTTGGACTTACACCGAGGGGGCTTCAACAGTCTCGTCGTCTGCTTCGGGCGAAGGACTGATCTTTGTCCCCTCGAATGGGCTGACCGCGCTTTCCAGCTCGTCTCCCGCAGCGAACCCGGCCAAACGCTGGCAAATGGCGCCTCTCGGTCCCGGATACGCCAGCCTGCTTTACACCGACGGTCGGGTTTATAGCGTCACCGGTGCGCCGGTGCTGATTGCCGCCGATGCAAAAACCGGCCACGTTGACTGGCGGCTGCGTTTGACCGGAACGTTCTATTCATCCCCGATTGTGGCTGGCCAGCGGATGTATTTCTTTAACGACGCCGGGCTCGGCCAGTTAGTCACGCTCGGCAAGAACCGCGGGACGATCACCAATCGGCACGACTTCAAGGAAGGCATCCTCTGCACACCGGCTCTCGTCGATAAGGCCCTCTACGTCCGCAGCGATCAACATCTGTGGAAGATTGCCGATTAGGTCAGGCCTTGTGACGCGAGGCGCTCCGCGTCAGTCCAGCGGCACCGCTTCGTGTTCAATTCGGGCCGGCGGCAGTCTGTGGGGCGACGGCTCGAATCGCACTCCCGCCTTTTGGGCCGCTGCGTTCATCGCGCGAAAACCGTCGTCGCACGCCTCGGCGAACGGCATGTTCGTGAAGCACTCGACTGAGCATGAGCGGGCGAAATTGATTTCACGCAACGCTGAAAAGACCTTGGCGTAAGCCATCTCCCCGCGGCCGGGAATCACGTGCGTCCAATTGGAATAGCGGCCGACGTGATCTTTTAAATGGGCGTGCACGATCCGACTGGCGAAACGCCGCGCGAATGCCGCGGGGTCGAGTCCCATGAGCATCAGGTAGCAAGGGTCAAAATTCACGCCGAAGACCGGCGAGCCGACGTCCTGAAACAATCGCTCCAACGTCTGGGGAGAGTCGTCGACCCAATCTGGCCAGATACCGTCGACCGCCAGGAAGACTCGACGCGCGGCCGCATAGTCGGCCGCGTCTTGAATGCGTGCCACGAGCGCCTCCCAAAATTCCTCGCGCGTCACGCCGGCCGGGTAGCCCCCCATGTGAAACGTCACGACGTCTGCCCCGACGTCGACCGCCAGCTCGACTGTTCCCTCGAGATCGAGCGGTTCCCTGTCAGCGTCGACGAGCGAGTCGGTCAGCGGCGCGTGTGTAATGACCGCTTCGATCACGAGCCCGAGACGCTCGGCAGTCCGCCGGGTCAGCCGGCGCAAGTCGGACGACACCGACTTCGGATTCGCGGAGGTGCCGTCGGTGCCGGAGATGTCGATTCCGCTATAGCCCGCCCGGGCGACCCGCTGGAGGCAAGGCTCAAGCGGCATCCGTAGCCGGTCGGTGTAACTATACGTGTAGAAGCCGAGTCGCAACCGTCGTCTTCCTTGACGAAGCCACAAATGCGAAGTCGCCATCCTTGGCGCGGGCGGATTCTAGCCGAAATGGTCTCCGCGAAGGTATGTCCATTTTTCAGTCGCGCGCGAAGACGCGCAGGGACGCGTTTTCTTGCGGCATTTTTGCGCGAGTACCGCCGGCACTGGATTTGCATCTTCCACAGACGTGCTGCCGAGGCCACGTACTCAACTCAGGAGAAATAAAATGACCGGTAAATTCGACGAACTCAAAGGACGGGTCAAGGAAGCCGCGGGCGCCATCACCGATAACGATCAGTTCCGCCGCGAGGGCAAGATCGATCAAGCCGCGGGCAAGGTGAAGCAGGCGGCTGAGAAGGCGGTCCAAAAAGTTCAAGTCGCCATGAAAGACGTCAACAAGCGGTAAACGCAGCTCGCAGCGGGCGCCGCGGTGACGGAGTCACCCGGCGCCTTGCTGTAGCGCGGCTGCAACGGCCAACTCGTCGACGCGCTCGTTTTCCGGATGTCCGCTGTGGCCGGCGACGGTGGTGAATTTCACCTCGTGCCGCGTCAACAATTCGTCGAGCCGCTTCCAGAGCTCGACGTTCTTGACATCGGTCCAGCGATTTTTTTCGCGCCGCCGCCAGTTATTGGCTTTCCATCCGGGCAGCCACTCACTGGCTCCCTTCGCGACATAGGCGCTATCGGTAATCACTTCCACTGCTGACTTGCGTTTGAGCGCCGCAAGTCCCTCGATGACCGCCTGCAGTTCCATCTGGTTGTTGGTGGTGACCGGCGCGCCGCCGGAGTGCTCTTTTTCGATCCCTGTTGACGGATGTCGCAGGATATACGCCCAGCCCCCGGGCCCCGGATTGCCGCGGCAGGCACCATCCGTGAACAACTGGACGCGCGGCAGCCTGCTGTCGGCATGCGAATCGGACGAGTCAGCCATGGCTCGATGTACAACAGCTGGCTTGAGTCTGTTGAAGGAATGCGACGCGCAAAGACGGGGCCGGCGCGCTCGACGGGCGCTCACTCTGATACAAAACGAGTTGCACGGCAAGAGGAAGCGACGCGCCGATCGGCGGCCTCAGCCTACCGTTCGCGAAACGTGATCCGTCCGCGCTTGAGGTCGTATGGCGAGACTTCGACGATCACCCGATCGCCGGGGACGATCCGGATGAAATGCTTTCGCATTTTGCCGGCGACGTGCGCCAGCACTTCGTGACCGTTATCCAACTGCACACGAAATTGCGTGTTGGCGAGGGCTTCGGTCACGCGGCCCTCTGCTTGAATCGCTTCTTCTTTCGCCATAGTCCCTCGACAGCCAGATCGAACCGACCCCGGTCGCCGCGGCGGACAGTGCGCCCGAATACTGGCAAATTATGCGCCGCCGGAGCAACACCCTCCCCACGGCCCGACTCGGGAGAAGGCATGCCACTTGCGCCCTGGAGAATCGGGCAATTATGGATTCTCCGGTCAGAAAATGCCAGAGCGGAACCGGTTTGGCGATGAAGTCCACAGGTTTTCGGCGTACCCAACGGAGATTTTGAACGGCGCGCGACTCTAAGGGCTGGCAAATCCCAACACTCGGCGGATTTCCACCGGGCTGGTGAGTCCCGCTTCGACCGCTTCCGTGGCGCGCTGCCAGCGGGTTTTCATCCCCGCCGCGATGGCCGTGCGTTCCAGTTCGATCGCGTCACTGCGGCCGAGGATCGCGCGGCCAACGCCGTGCGCCTCCGGAATCAAAAGCTCCGCGATCAGAAAACGGCCCTGGTAGCCAGTCCCGCGACACTTCTCGCAGCCGGCCGGCAGCCGCACGCGTTCGACCGACATGCCGAGCCGGTCTTGGGGCTCGGCCGACTCGACCGAGCAGTCGCACAGTCGGCGCGAGAGCCGTTGATTGAGCACGGCCAGAACCGCGCTGCGCACCTGGTACGGCTCCAATCCCATTTCCAGCAGGCGATTGAGGGCCTCTGCGGCGCTCCCCGCGTGAAACGTCGTCAGCATCAGGTGGCCGGTCAGCGCGGCTTGCACGGCGACCTGGGCCGTCGTGCGATCGCGGATTTCTCCTACGGCGATGACTTCGGGATCTTGTCGCAACAGGGACTTAAGTCCCGTTTCGTAATCGAATCCGGCGATTGGCCGGACCTGGGACTGCGCGACGCCGGGCATCACGGCTTCGACCGGATCCTCGAGGGTCGCGACGCTGCGCGGATGCTCCTCGCGCTCGATGATTTCGCGCAGGCACGCGTAAATCGACGTGGTCTTGCCGCTGCCGGCCGGCCCGCTGATTAAGATCATGCCGCCGCGCCGTGCGAGCATCGATTTCAAACTCGCCGCCAGCTCATCCGCAAAGCCCAGGTCGTCGACGTGTCGGAATCGATTCGACCCGGCGAACAGGCGGATCACGCACTTCTCCCCGAACAGCGTCGGGAAAGTGCTCACGCGCGTTTCGGCGTTTCCCTCCAACAGGTGGATGCGGCCCTCCTGTGGAACGTCGGTCTGATAGGTCAAAAGCTGCGCAATGACTTTGAGCCGCGCGATGATGTTTGGCGCAATGGCCCGGGGGAGGACTTCGATTGGATGCAAGACGCCGTCGATCCGCCACGACATGGCGAGGCCGTCCTCGCCCGGGAGCAAATGGATGTCGCTGGCCCCCGCTTTCCGGGCGGCCGCCAGCACCGAGTCGACAAGCCGCAGCACGAATTCCGGATGGGTCCGCGGCAAATCGGGCGCTTCACTGCGGAATTGCTGTTGCAAAGAGAGGGGCATGAGACAGCGATCAGCGAGGGGAATGCCGACACCGGGGCGCCTTCACGCGACGCGCGCCACAGGCAGAGCCATTTTTGTATCTTGAAGGGCGCTCAGACCCGAGTCAACGGCGGCCCGTTGATGGAAACTGTCGCTTGATTCGAGCGTTTTAAAGACAATTTCGGCCGGTCCGCTTGTCTTCTTAGTTCGGCGCTGTCTTCTTAATTCGGCAAAGGTCGCAGAAAGATCCCAAAAGTTGAACCCTTGGGAAGGAACCGGCAATCACGTGAGCCAGCGATTGATTTCTCCTTCCACTCGAGCGATGGCGCTTTTGGCGGGCGTCCTATGGCTGGCGCCGTCACTTGCCGTGGCACAAACCCGGGCTTTCGAGAAGGCGCCGGGCAAGCTGGAAATGCGCGTCAAATCGTCGCACCCCGCCATCCGCTCGGGCGCCCCCTTCGCGCTGGAATTGGAATTCGATTCGACCTTCCCTGACGTGATCGAGGGGCCTCTGGAACTCGAATTTTCCGACGACAAGCACCTCCAAACGCGGTTCACAACGACTCCGTTTGCCATTCCCGCCGACACCAAGACGTCCTACCAGGTTCAATTGCCGTCGATGTCGTGTTTGCGAACGCCGACGGAGTTCCAGGTGCACGTCGTGCTCGACTCCAAGCGGCGGACGTTCGAGCTGGGAACCCACGACCTGCTCGTTCCGATCCGGGGCATGCGCCAGTTCGTTATCGCCGCGCCGGGCCTCAACCAGGTCGACATCGCAGCGCTCGTCCGCAACTTGTCCCTGGACGAGTTCCGTCCCCAGAAGTTGAATCGCCAGAATTTCGCGACCTTTGCCGTCGAGCTGGATGCCCATCGCATACTGGGCGACTCGATTGCCCTGTACCCCTACGACGTGCTGGTCTTCGCGGGACAGCATTTTTCAGCCCTTTCGCCACGGCAGTTGGAGACACTCGCAATCTGGACCGAATCGGGGGGCGGACTCGTCGTCGTGCCGACCGAAGTGCTTGGCGAGGCGCACCGCGGCTTTCTCGCAAAGCTGGCCGGCGTCGACCGCACGGACTTCCAGACCGATGCCCTGGGTCGCCTGCCGCGACTGGGTCCGGGAGAGGCCGGTTGGCTCACAACCTGCCGGCTCGGCTTTGGCCGGGCGCTGGTCTTGCGATCGATTCCGCAATTGGCCCCAAAGGACGCCCAACCACCGCCGAGCCGGACGGACTGGATCCGCGCGGTCACGTTTTTATGGAACGTGCGATCCGATCAGGTCGACTCGATCAAGAAGACCGGCTATTGGACGCTCCCTTCGGCTCCGCGACCAAAGCTGGCGAAGGGTCAGAATCCGATGTTCGTGTCCACCGATCTCAAATATGCATCGTACGGCGATCCGGGAGGTCTCCGATCGGAGGAGCCGGCGGCCGCCGTCAACCTGCGCGACATGCTTTTCCCGGCGGACGTGCGGGTTGTTCCCTTCGGCGTCGTCGTGGGGTTGCTAGCGTCGTTTCTCGTCATCGTCGCGCCTGCCGACTATTGCATCTTGGGATGGCTCCGCCGGCGGCGCTACACGTGGATCGTGTTTCCATGCGTGTCGCTCTTGTTCACCACGCTCACGGTTTGCATCGCCGGCTACTACAGCGGAAATACCGATCATCGCGGAGCACTCGTGATCGTAGACGTGGGCCAAGGCGGCCGACCGCTGCGCACGACGCGGATTGTGCATGTTATCACTGCTGACACGCACCGCCTGACCGCGGATGTCCATGACGGACTGTTCGCAAAGACCGACGTGCAACCCGCCCAGCCGAATACAACGACTCCGATTTCCTTTCCCGCCAACGCGAAGACGTCCTACTCAGAACCCGCCAAGGATCCGCTCGACGAACCCCCAATTATTTTGGAGGACGACGTTGCCTACGAGGGGCTCTTGCCTTCGGCCTACAGCGTCACCTGGCGTTCGCGGCAATGGTCCCCGGCCATGCACCGTCTGACGCGGGCCGGGTCGGACGTCGAAATGCCCAATCTCGACTGGAGCGAGTTGGACCGGCTCGACCTTGCGAGTGAAACGGGCCGCAATCTTGCCGCCGAACGGCTGCGGCGCGCGCTCCCCCAGTGCAGCGTTTCGTTCACAAGCGCGACGACCGACGTTGCCATTCCGTCCGTCGAGGCGTCGGAATCGAGCACGTCACGGTTTGAGGACTGGCCCAAGGTCCTGGCCAGCCTGGGGCGGCGACGCGATCACGGCTTGATGGGAATTCTGTTTGGGCTCTCTCCCAACGGCGCCGGGGACCTCGAAGACCTGGCGGTGCTCGACGACGCCGACGAGGCGACTTGGATCGTGCACGCCGCGATCGTCCAGGGCAACGACCTGATCGTGTTTCGGCACGTCGTGCGCAAAGGGCCGACTCGAGCAGTAGACGCTCGGAAGGCTCAGGCCTCAAAAGTCCCCGCGAAAAACTCGACCGATGAGCGACGCGACCGCCACCAGCCATAACGGCGTCCCGCCGATGGTGGAGATCTTCAACCTGTGGGTGAAGTACGACTCCGTCGAAGCGGTGCGGGGAATTTCGTTTTCCATTCCGCGCGGCGGAGTCTTCGGCTTCATTGGCCCCAACGGCGCGGGAAAATCGTCGACGATCCGCGTCTTGGCGACGCTGCAGGAGCCGTTCGCCGGCTGGGCGAGAATTGACGGCATCGACACGCGATCGGATCCGACGCGGATTCGGCGCAAGATCGGCTATCTGCCCGATTCGGTCGGCCTTTACGAAGATCTGAGCGTCCGCGAGTACCTGCACTTCTTCGCGGCGGCCTACGATCTGCCCGAAGCGAATCGCCCCCGCTTGATCGACGACCTGCTCGCTCTGACCGATCTCGCGCACAAGATCGATGCGCAGGTCGTCGCTCTTTCGCGCGGCATGCAGCAGCGTTTGGGGCTGGCCCGCGTGCTGCTGCACGATCCGGAGTTGTTGCTGCTCGACGAGCCGGCCAGCGGGCTCGACCCGCGGGCGCGGATCGAAATCCGCGAGATCCTCAAAGAACTCGCGCGGATGGGCAAAACGATCCTGATCTCCAGCCATATCCTCCACGAGCTGTCGCAGCTCTGCACGCAGATCGGAATCCTCGAGGCCGGCCAGTTGGTGTTCGAAGGGCCGCTGGCCGAGATCAACCGACGCCTGGGGCTGATGCAGCTTGTCCACGTGCAGGTCGTCAATCCGTCGGAAGAATTGACGAGCCGCGTGCGAAAGATTCGTGGCGTGGAAAGCGTCGACGCGCGCGCCGATCGTCTTTCGATCCGCGTGCGGGCGGAGGCCCTCCCGCCGGAGGCGCTGCTGGAGGAGCTGCGCACGGCGGGTGCCAGCGTGCGGATGTTCCAGCCCGAATCGCTCGAACTCGAGACTGCGTTCATCAAGCTGACCGAGGGCAAGACCGCGTGATGTCTGCCGTGGGATCGTCGATGCGCCGGCTGCCTCGGCCCTCATTGCGTCTGCCGGTTTTGGTCAAGGACCTCACCGAGCAGGCGGCCCAGCGGCGAACGTACATCATCCGTTTTGTCTACGGGCTGGTGCTGTTTACCTCGTCGGTCGGGCTGTTCTACGCGAACTTGGGCGTCCGCGCGACGGCCCGCCAAACGCTGGGCCGCGGGGCGACTTATTTCGCGATTCTCTTGACCTTCCAAATCGTGGCCATGTATCTGGTGATTCCGTTGTTGACGGCCGGAGCCATCGCGGCCGAGCGGCAGCGCGAGACCCTGGTGCTTTTGATCCTCAGCCCGCTCACGCCGTGGCAGATCGTTTTGCAAAAATATCTGAGCCGCATGGCTCCCGTGCTGACCTTCGTGTTCCTGTCGTTTCCATTGTTGGCGATTACCTACACGTTTGGCGGAGTCACGGTGGCCGAGCTGCTGTTGGGGATCGTCGTGCTGATTTTCGTGTGCCTCGAGCTGGGGGCGTTCGGCATCATGTGCTCGGCCTGGTGTACGACGACCGCCGGGGCGCTCGGCGCGACTTACGTCGGATCGCTGCTGTTCCCTTGGTTCTGTTCCGGAGTCTGTTGCACGTTGCCCGCGGCGGGATTGTGGGGCGCCGACTATGTGTCGCACGTCGCGGCAATCGTTGCCGTCGGATTCTGCGTCTTTTCGACCGCAGCCTGCCTGACGATCGCCGAATCGGTCCTCGGACGCGTCTCGGCCACGGCCAATCGCAACGTGCCTCCGCTCTTCCGCCTGATCGATCGGTTCTTCGAGGCGCTCAACCTCCGGGCAGGAGGCGTGGTGCTGTGGCGCGATCGCCCCGGCCTGCCGGCAGGCGAGCCGATCCGCTGGCGCGAGACGCGCAAACGCTCATTCGGAACGCTCCGCTATCTGATCCGCATCCTGCTGGTGATGGAGTTGCCCGTGCTGGTGCTGGCTCCCGCGATCCGTCTGCGTGCTGACCCTGCGATCCAGGATCGAGGAATCTTGCTCCTGCTCGGCCTCGCCTGGATGAGCGCGATTCTCTTGGTGGCGGTCTTTGCGGCCAGCGTCGTCTCGCAAGAACGCTCGCGGCAGACACTGATCGCCTTGTTGACTTGCCCGTTGAGCGGGCGGCACATCCTCGAGCAAAAACTCGCCGGAGTCGATCGTTTGATGGCGGTCCTCGCAGTGCCACTCCTGAGCCTGATCTTGTTCGAGTGCTGGTGGCACTGGCCCGTCTCGGCAACGTACTTGCTTTTGTCCGCGCTCATGCTGGTGGTGTACTTCCCCTGCGTGAAATGGCTGGCGGCCGGGTTGGGACTGCGGATGCGCACTCAATTGCTCGCGGTTGTTGTCACCACCTGCGTGCTCGTCGTCTGGATCGCTGGAACGAGCCTGGCACTTCCCGTGCTCAATCGGCTGCACGTCGAAACGTCGGCAATCCGCGAAACGATGTTTGTGCTCAGCCCGATCGACGTGCTGCGATCGACCCAAAGGACCGCGCTCGACGCCGCGGACCAGATTCCAAACTCGTCCCTGCTGCAATACCGCCCCTTCGCGCTGCACTTTGCGTGCTACGCCGGGCTCTGGTTCCTGCTGCGGCAAGGATGTCTGCGGAACCTCGACCGCCGTTTGGGCCGAGTGCCGCAGCCGGGCTGATTGGTCGCGCACGTCGCTGTTGCCTTCGGCTATGATGCAGAGTGGCGACGCTAAGTCTCCTCCTCCATGCCCAAGGTCTTCGCGTGTCCACAAACGGCCGATTTCCGATTCCCACCGTTCGCGAGCGGAAAGAGCATGGCCGCAGCCTGCGGAAGGTCCTTGCGCGCACCGCTCAGGGCGAATGGCAGGCCGACCCCGACCGGCCCGATCCTCTCGACTCGCTGGCTCGTATCAATCAGCGCCGGCTCAAGCCGCTCGTGCCGATCAAGATGGGGCGAATGGCCGCCTCTCCGTTCGGCTTTTTGCGGGGCGCGGCCCCGTTGATGGCGGCCGACCTTTCGCAGTGGCCGATCACCGGTCTGATAGTGCAAATGTGCGGCGACGCGCACGTGTGCAATCTGGGGGCATTCGCCGCCCCGAATGGACACCTGGTGTTCGACCTCAACGATTTTGACGAGTCGATGCCGGGCCCGTGGGAATGGGACGTCAAGCGAATGGCGACCAGCCTGGTTCTGGCCGGCCGCGTTGCGAAAGAGGGGGAAGCCGGCTGCCGCGATGCCGTGGCTACCTTCGTCGCCGAATACCGCGAGGCGATGGCGCAATTCTCCAAGATGTCGGTGTTCGATCTGGCGAAATACGAAATCCGCCGGCGGAGCGAGCTGCCCTTGGTGCGGAAAGTCTTGATGAAGGCCGAGCGGGTCACGCCGCAGCATCTTTTGGACAAATACACCGAACGCAACGGCCGCGGCGGCCGCATTCGCTTCTGCCCGCAGCCGCCGGTGCTCAAGCGCGTTTCGTCCGCCGTCGCCCGCGACGTTGTGGGATCGCTCGCCGAGTATCGCGAAACGCTCGGCCCCGATCGCCAGCTCGTCTTTGACGCTTACCATCCGGTCGACGTGGTGTTCAAAGTGGCCGGCACGGGGAGCGTAGCGCTCCGGAACTACGTCGTCCTTTGCATGGGCAAGAAAACCAACGACGCCGTCTTCCTCCAAGTGAAGGAAGCGCAGGACGCGTGTGCCGCGCCTTACCTCGCGACCGTGCAGGTCCCCGCGCACCAGGGACGACGCGTTGCCGAAGGGCAGCACCGCCTGCAGACCGAGTCGGACCCCTTGCTGGGCTGGACGACGATCGGCGATCGCCATTTTCTCGTCCGACAACTGGCCGACCACAAGGCCCGAATCGACACCGCCGACCTCCACGGGCCGACGCTTGCCGAATACGCCCTTCTTTGCGGCCGAATCCTGGCCAAGGGACACGCGCGCACGGGCGACCCCGTCGCACTGGCCGCGTATTGCGGAACATCCGACCGTTTGGACCGTGCGATGACGAAATTCGCGTTCGCGTACGCGGACCAGACGGCGCGCGATCACGCGTTACTGGCCGCTGCCGTCCGGAAGCGTCGCATCAAGGCGCTGTTGGGCGTCTGACTCGAACAGGCTGAGGGGATGGGCCGGTGGGTGCGCGTAGTACTCGGCGCACTCCCGCTCCAAGCCGCGGACGATCCTTCGCCCGCGCAGCTTGCCGAATTTTGAGGTCACGACCGTCCACTGGCCGCGCTCGCCGGCGACATCATGAAAAATCACGACCCAATCTCGCACTGTGTCCATCTCGTGCGCGCGGGCCGTATTGGAGTACATCGCCTTGTAGCGGTGGCCGAGCCGCTCGGTCTCCAGGACGGGTAGCCAGGCTTTGCGCTGCGGATTGAACCGCCGCGGAGCGACCCGGAGCAGTTCGTCCGCCCGTGCCTTGCGACGATATTCTTCGTCGACGCTCAACAAATCGACGACCAGCCGGAGGTTGTGCGCGCGTGAAGCGGCGCTAGCAGCACGGGTGGCGCACGGGACCTTGCTCGCGCGTCTGTGTTGACGGAAACGCCCCGCCAGCGCTTCGCGGACGGCCTGCAGTCGCTTGCGGCCGATGCCGGGCACGCGCGTCAGCCGGCCGTCGTAAGCCGCTGCCTGCAGGTCGCCCAGCGTTTCGATGCCGAGCACCGCGTGGATGGCCGCGGCGGTTTTCGGTCCGATGCCCGGCACCGTCGCCAGTTTGTCCTCGGGGCCAAACGTGCCGCGGAGCTGGTCCAATAGCGGCGCGTGGCCTGTTTCGATCAACCGTTTGAGCGTCCGCGCAATCGACGTGCCGATTCCGGGCAACCGCGTCAGGCCTTCGACCCCCTCCTCTGTCAAAATCAGGCGCGCCGGCCGCGTTAATCGCCGAATCGTTTCGGCGGCAGCCCGATACGCCTGCCGGCGGAAAAGATTGGCCGACTGCGCATCGAGCAAATCGGCAATCTCGCTCAGGCGTTCGGCGAGTCGCTCATTGTCGAGCGGCGCGCCGTCGCTGGGCGGGAGCTGAGTTTCGCGAGCAGTCCTGGTGATCACAGTTGCGACCATCGATCGCGGGCCCGGGGAGGACGACTGTAATCGTCAATCGTCGCCGCCTCCCAGAGCGCGCTGTTTTATTCCACTAATTATAGGCAGGATACTAATGTTCAGATAGTGGCCGGAAGGCCCGCTCTTGCCGGCACTTGCTAGGATGAATAGGGAAGCCTCAATTCGGAATCAGTTCTCAAGATCAGTCCTCAAGAGGAATTTGCCGGTGGCTTTTTCGACTCCTCGCATCCTGGGATTCGGACGACAAACGAGCCTCGCGGAAGTCGCCCGGCTGGCGGCCGCGGAAATGGAGCGCACGCACGGCCGGCCGCAGAAACTGCGTGCCGACGGCGAAGGGATCATTTTCGAGGCCGACCGCAGCCGTTCGGACGGGGCGCTCGACATGTATGTCGTCCGCCTCAAAGCCGAACCGGCCCTCCTCGAGTCGGTCCGCAAACTCGCGTCGAAGACGCCCGCTCTTGGCTTTGATGAGAGCGCGGGCGAAGGTCAGTGCGAGCTGCGTTGCAGCGGCGATCCAAAAACGGGGGAAAGCGCGCCCCTCGCGGCCCTCTCCCACCTGATCGCCTTGCCGGAAGTCTGGCACGTCAGCGTCGAGGACCCGTCGAAGGTCCCGCTCAGCGTGCAAGGCCTGTTTGCCGAAATGCGCGAGCAGCGGGCCAGCGATCTGCATCTGTATCCCGGAGCGCCCCCGATCTTTCGCGTTGACGGGAAGACGCTCGGTGACAGCAAATTCGAGCGCGTCACCGGCGGCCAGATTCTGCACCTGCTCAAAGAGCTGGCTCCGACCAGCCATTGGGAGGAATTTGTCGCCCACAAGCAGTGCAGTTTCAACTACCACCAGTTGGGCATGGCCTTTTCGCGCGTCTCGGCCTTCATGAAATCCGGCGTGCCGCACCTGACGCTGCGGTTCTTGTCCGAACACATTCCTTCGTTCGAGGACCTGCACATTCCCCGGCCGCAGATGGAAGAGCTCGGCAGCCTGCATCACGGGCTCGTGATCGTCGCGGGCATGACGGGGAGCGGCAAATCGACGACCGTCGCCTCGATCGTCGACTGGATCAACTCCAACAAGACGCTGCACGTGCTGACGATCGAAGATCCGATCGAATTCGTGCATCGCAACAAGAAATCGATCATCTCCCAGCGGGGCGTCGGCGAAGACGTCGAAACGTTCATCGACGGAGTCCGCGCGGCCCTGCGGCACGACCCCGATGTGATCTCGATCGGCGAAATGCGCGACCCCGACACGATCCGGGCCGCCATCGACGCGGCGTCGACCGGACACCTCGTGCTGACCACGTTCCACTCGAACACGGCGGCCGAGGTCGTCAACCGCATCATCAGCTTCTTCGAGCCTGTCGAACGCGACCTGGTCCGCCTGCAGCTGCGAGACAGCCTCAAATGCGTGATCTGCCAGCGGCTCTTGCCGAAAATCAGCGGTGGGCGGATGCCGGCCCTCGAATTCCTGTTCAACGACAGCAAGCTGATTTCCGACTCGATCGAGAAAGGCCAATCGGCCGGCATCCGCATCGGCATGCAGCAGACGATCAGCCAGTCGCGAATCTTCGAGCAAAGCCTGCACGAACTAGTGAAGGCGAAAATCATCTCGCTCGAAACGGCCCAAGCCCACGCGACGGTTCCCGCCATCCTCGACCAAATGCGCTTCGGCACCTACGTGCCGCCGACACTCGATCGGATGATTCAGCAGTCGCTGGAGTAGAAGCCCGCACACTCGGCGCTCAGCGTCGATCCTCCGCGACTGAGCGGCATTGAGCGCCACTTTGAGCTTCTCAGCCAGTGGTCTTCTTTTACAGCCGGACAAGACACTGGCGGTCCAAGCCGCCAGTGCCACCCGGAGGGCGTCCGCAGATTTGGTTAACCAAAAAATTTTCTTGTTTTTTCCTTGAATCTCCAAAATTCTGTTAGTACACTGCCATGTGTTAATACAGTAACACGTCGGCCCGTCGGCATTCGACCGCGACCGACGCTTCGACCCGCGAAAGGAGCCTCGTGGCTAAGCCATCGCCCAATCAGCTCGGTGCCCGCGAGCGGCAGATCATGGATGCCGTCCATCAGCTCGGCGAGGGTTCCGTCAGCGACGTCCGCCGAAAACTGGCCGACGCGCCGACCTACTCGACGGTCCGGACAATGCTGCGGATCCTCGAAACAAAGGGGTATCTCAAGCACCGCCGCGACGGCATCAAGTACGTCTACCGGCCCACCGAAGCGCCCGAGACGGCCCGACGCTCGGCCCTGCTGCATCTCTTGAACACGTTCTTTGCCGGCTCGGCCGGCGACGCGATTGCCACCATCCTCGATCTGCCGACGGAGAAGATGACGTCGGAGGACTACGAACGCCTGGCCCGCCAAATCGAAGAGGCGCGCCGCAAGAAGAAATGAGGGTGCCGATGACTTCACACTCATGGCTTTCGGCCTGGCACGGGGTGTTTTCGCCTGATTCATTCGGGTGGACGATTCTGGATCTCGCCCTCAAGGCCACGGCGTTGATCGTGCTGGCTGCATTCCTCGCGCTCGCCTTCGGCCGCGCGTCGGCCGCTCTGCGGCACCGGATTTGGGCGATGCTGTTTATCGCCTTGCTGCTGCTTCCCGCCGCCGCGTTCGCCCTGCCCGGCTGGGACTGGAAAGTCATTCCGCACGACTGGCAAGTGACGACGCCCGCCGCTGGGGAAGCTGGGCCGACTTCGACCCCCGCGTCGTCACGGC
>DASPSM010000651.1:0-5675 GCA_035623955.1 Planctomycetaceae bacterium | reverse complement strand
GCCGGCGCGCACGAAATTCATGACCGCGGCCCCATAACGGCCGGCCGTCGGGTCATAGTGGAAACAGAACAACAGCACCTGGTCGATCGCCGAGCCAATCCGGTTCTGCGACGCCTCGACCAGCCCCAGACGCAGGTCGCGCCCCGGGTAATGCACGTCGTAAAAGTAGCGCGAAATCTTTCCAGCCGGCGTCAACACGACGATTCCCGCGGCATGGGCGTACTGGTCGCTGGCCGGGTCATAGGCGTAGCGGAAGCCGATCGCCTGGGCCAGGCGGTCGATCGACGGCTGACTTCCGGTCAGGAAGTGCCAGTCGGCGGCAGCCTGAGGGTCGGCGTACGCGCGGATGTAATTCTTCTTTTTGGCAGCGGCCATTTTGGCTGAATCGCTCGGGTCGAAGCTGACGGTCAGCACGCGGAAGTCCTTCCCGATCGTCAGTTCGGTCTCCCGCAGCCCCTCGACCAGGCCGTTGAGCACCTGCGTGCAGAGCATGGGGCAGCGGAAATAGGCCATCGTCAGCACGACCGGCTGCGTGCCGAAATAATCGCCCAGTTTCACCTCGCGTCCCTCTTCGTCGCGAAAGGTGACGTCGAGCGGAATCGATTCGTTGAGCCGCTGATCGAAGCCGACGTTCTTCAAGATTGGCGGGAGGGCCGGGTCAGCCAACGCGCGGGGCATCCCGGCGGCGAGCAGAGCACCGACCACGCAGGCCGCTGCCAATCGGTGTGTCATTGGCCGGCTCCTCGAAACATGCGGCCGGAATTCGATTCGCCCGCGTCGACCAGGCCTTTGTCGCGGAACTTCGGTCGGTCGGCCTCCTTACGCGCGGGCAAGTGTCCGGCGAGCATCTGCATGGCCCGCTGCAGCGGGATCCGCACGAAATTCTTTTCATCGGACGGCCCGTACGTTTCGAGCGACTTTTCTTCTCCCTGCTCCCATCTCGCGACGTTGGAGGCCGGCGTCTTTTCCAATCGGTCGAGCAGCTCCAAGCGGGGCTCAGGGGGAAGTTGGCTCGTCGGTTTCTCGCGAGGGGCAAACGCGGTCGGTTGTTTTCTGGCTTCGAGGGCCGCCCAGTAAAAGCCCCGCACCAATACGAAAACCCCGATTCCGATGGCGCACGACACCACCGTCACAATCAGCACCCAGCGGAACCGGACGTCGCGCTCTTCAAAGCGAACCTCCGGACGCACCGGGGGCGACGGCTCCGCGCCGTGTCCTGGCTCGTCGTGTCGCTGGGCGTTTGGATCGGAGGGCTGCATGGATCTTTGCCCTATTCTCGTCAGGTCCCCGAACGAACGAGGACGTGCTCGCGCTCGAAATCCTCGTCATCCAGGGCCCGCAGGTGGGCCGCTTTCTCTTGGTTCGGATCGTTGGCGGGCAAAAGGGGCCGGCTCCGCAGCCGGTTGACGAACAGCGCAAACCAAATGCCTCCCAGCGCGATCGGCGTCAGAAAATCCATCCAGTGCTCGAGCAGGCCGTGCGCCTGAAAGACGGGAGTGACCAGGTAGTAGTTGAAAACCAGTTGAGAGAACAGAACCAGCGCGGCGACTTTTGCCAGGCTCTGCGGATGCTGCTTGATCGAGCGCATCAACAGCAAGAAGAACGGAATCACAAAGTTCGCAAAGACCAGGGCGACCGTCAGGGCCCTCCAGGCGCCTCGCGATCGCGGCGCGTACCACAACACGTCGGAAGACATGTTGGCGATCCAGATCAGCATGAATTGAAAGAAGTTCATGTAGGCCCAGATGATCAGAAAGGCAAACAGAATATTGCCCAGATCGTTGAGGACCCGCCGCGACACAATGCCCGAGGCTTCGTGCGGCAGCACGAAGGCGATGAACACGATCACCGCGAACGCGTGGGCGCTGAGCAACTGGCCAGAGACGACCAGCATCGGAAAGATCGTCGAGTGAAAGTTCGGTTGCAGCGTTTCGAGCCAGTCGAACGCGGCAAAATGCATCGTCGTGCCGAACAGCACCAGGCCGATCTCTCCCAAGCGCTCGAGCTGCGTCGGGATGCGCTCGCCGCCGTCTCGATCCTGCCGGCGAGACCGGAGCGTCAGCACCAGCGCGAAGAAGAGCCAAATGCAGAAATAGATCACCGCCCGGACGAGAAAGAAGTCTCTGTTGAGATAAAACTGCTGGCTCTGCAGCCGCTCGTCGTGGCTGACAAGCTCGGGCTGGGCCCACAAATAGAGCGTCTCGATCCCGAAGCCGATCGGGATAAACAGCACCGCGACCAGCGGCAGCGTCCGCATTTGGGCTTCGAGCACGCGCCGGATCAGAAAGCCCCACGCCCCGCCGGTCAGGTGGTAGAGCATCAAAATGGCCATGCCGCCCAGCGCCAACCCGAGCACGAACGCGTAAGCCGCCAGATACGCGCGAAAGAACTGCTGCGGGTCGCCGAGCAAGGCGCCCAACACGCAGAGGGCCAGCGCGACGCAACCGGCCAGCAGGCACCAGCGCCCCCAGCGCAGCGAATTCAGGCGATCGGGCGCGGAGGCGCTCATTGCTCCTCCTTGGCGGCCTGCGCCTGGGCCATTTCGCTCCGCATCTCGGCCGTGAGATCCTTTTCGGGGAAATGCTGGCTGAGCTGAAGGGCCTTGATGAACGCCACGATCGCCCAGCGATCGCGGACCGGGATCTGAGCTTCGTACGACGGCATCGCCCCGTACCCTTCGGTCGCCACGGCGAACAGACGGCCGACCGGGGCGGTCCGCAGGCGCGGAATGTGATACGACGGCGGCTTCACGTAGCCACGCTCGACGATCTTTCCGCGGCCCGTCCCCATCGGATCGTGACAGACGACGCAATAAATCATGTAGCGGTTGTAGCCGTCCTCGAGCGTCTGCTGCGTCACGGGCTCGGGAAAGGCGTCGACGAACCGGCCGAGGTCGAAGTCGGCCTTGTTGGCCCCGACATTCTGCCCCACTGGCAGCGGCCGGTCGGTGCGAGCCGCCTCGGCCTTTTCGTTACTTCCGGGAATGCGACCCGTGTAAAGATGCCAGTCGAGCTCCAGATGGCCCCGCGCGACTGTCCCTTTGACGAGCGGGCGCGAGGATTGGCCGTTGGTGAAAAACGTCGACGGTTCCAGCGGCCGATAGCTCGGCTGACTGGCCATCTGCTGTTGGCAGCCGGCCAGAAACAGTAGCAGGAGCATCAAGGCGAATCGACCCCACGCGATTGCCCCCTCACCCCCAGCCCCTCTCCCGCCTTGCCGGCGTCCGCCGCTTCGGCGGTAACCGCCGGCGCGGACGCAATGCGGGGAGAGGGGAGAGGAAGGTCTCGCGAGCGCGGGCTCTCTTCCCCCCTCTCCCCTTGCGGGAGAGGGGCTGGGGGTGAGGGGGGGCCGGCCGGCCAACCGGCCGGCGGAAATTCCACGCGACTTTATCTTGCGCACGCTCATGACATCACGGCGACCGGCTTTTGCTTCGATGGCTCCGCTTCCTTCGGAGCGCTCGGCAAATCCATGGGAACTTCAACGACGCCAATGTGCGACGCGGACCCGGACAAAAATTCCAGCGTCCGTTCGGGATCGAACTGGGGATCGGTCGACTCGATGCACAGAAAAAATCGATCCTGGCTCGCCCGCGCGAACTGCGGGACGCTGAACAGCGGGTGGTGCGGGCGCGGCAGGTCGTTCATGAACAGCATGCTGAGAAACGCGGAAAACGACGCCACGAGGATCAGCATCTCGAACGCGATCGGCACGTAGGCGGGCCAGCTGTTGAGCGGGCGGCCGCCGGCGTTGAACGGATAATCGATTGCCATCGTCCAATACTGCATCAGGAACCCGGCGCCGGCGCCGACCAGCCCGCCGATCAGCACCACGAGCGGAACGCGCGTCTTCCGTTCGCCCAGCTCTTCGGCCAGACCTTCCACCGCGTAGGGCGTGTAGGCGTCCATCTCCCGGTAACCGGCCTGCCGCGCGCGGCGCGTGGCGGCGAACAGCGCGTCGACCGAGTCGAACTCCGCCATCACGCCGAAAAGTTTTGTTTCGGGCTTCATCGCCCCTCCTCGTGCCCGCGGGATCCCGGCAAGAGGCCGCGCATTTCGCACATCGAGATCATCGGCAAGTAACGGCAGAACAACAAAAACGTGACGATGAACAGCCCCAGCGACCCGAGGTAGGTGAGAACGTCCCAGATCGTCGGCTGGAAGATGCCCCACGACGAGGGGAGGAAATCGCGGCTCAGGCTGGTGGTGATCAAGAGGTAGCGCTCCATCCACATGCCGGCCAGGACCAGCACTGAGACCACGAACAAGACTTTCTCATTGCGACGCAGCCGCGGGATCCACAGGAGCTGCGGGGCGATGAAGACGCAGCAGAGCGTGATCCACGTGATCCAGGCGTACTGCCGGAAGCCGATCAGAATGTTCAGATAGACGTACTTGTCGTAAATCTCTCCGGAGATCCAGGTGATGAACTGCTCGCTGAAATAGCCGTAGGACGTAAAGAACGACGTCGCCAGCAGGATCTTGGCCATCACCTCGAGGTGGCTGAGGCTGATGAAATCTTCGACGCCGTAGTAGTGCCGCATCGGAATCGCCAGCGCGATCACCATGGCAAAGCCGGAGAGCAGGGCGCCGGCGACGAAGTACGGGGGAAAGACCGTTTCGTGCCAGCCCGGCTCCAGCGAAATGGCAAAGTCGGAGCTGACGACCGAGTGAACGGAAATGACCAGCGGCGTCGCGAGGCCCGCCAAGAGCAGGTAGGCCATCTGGTAGCGATGCCAGTGGCGGGCCGAATTCCGCCAGCCCATCGCCAGCATTCCATAAACAAGCTGCCAGCGCCGGCTCAGCGCCCGGTCGCGGAGCGTCGCGAAGTCGGGGATCATCCCCATGTACCAGAACATCAGCGAAACGGTGAAGTAGGTGCTGACCGCGAACACGTCCCACACCAGCGCGCTGCGGAACTGGGGCCAAAGCTTCATCGTGTTCGGATAAGGCAAGAGCCAGTAAAAGAACCAGGGGCGACCCAGGTGCAACAGCGGGAACAGGCCGGCGCACATCACGGCAAAGATGGTCATCGCCTCGGCAATGCGGTTGATCGACGTGCGCCACTTCTGATGCAGCAAAACGAGGATCGCCGAAATCAGCGTGCCGGCGTGCCCGATGCCGATCCACCACACAAAACTCGTGATCGCGAAGCACCAGCCGACGGGGATGTTGATCCCCCAAATCCCGACCCCCTTGGCGAGCAAGTAAACCACCACGCCGGAAAACATCAGCAACAGCAGCGAGCCGGCGGCGAACGTCACGAGCCAGGCCTGCCGCGTGGCTCGTCCAAGCACAAGTTCCGAAATCTTCTCGGTCACCGAGACGAACGTGTGCCCGACCGGAACGTAGCGCAGCTCGTCCGAAGCGGCCGAATGTCGCGCGGCGGCTGCCTCGTTGACGGCTGCGGCTGGAGGCATCGCTAAATTCCCTCCAGTTCGGGGTTGGGATTGCGGACGGCCGCCAGATAGGTCGTGCGCGGCCGCGTGCCCAGTTCTTCCAGCAACGCATAGTTCAGGGGCGAACTGCGCCAGGTCGCGGCGGTGCTGGACGAATTGCCGAGGTTGCCAAACGAAATCGCGCCGGCCGGACAGGCGGCCTGGCACGCGGTCAGAACCTCGCCATCGGCGATCGGACGGTCTTCCCGGTTGGCGTCGATCTGCGCGTGGCGGATCCGCT
>DASPSM010000640.1:0-3027 GCA_035623955.1 Planctomycetaceae bacterium | reverse complement strand
GCCGTGACTTTTGCGGCCGCCGGCCACATGCTGGGATTCTTGTATTGGGCCATCTCCTCGTTCAACCGCTGATTTCCCGTCCCAATCTGAGAATTTCGTTCAGGATGGCGCTTCCACTACCCGAGCTGGCTACCACGAGGTCAGTACGATGAAACGCACTCTCATTCACCGCTTGATTTTGGCGATTGTGCTCGCGTCGCTTCCGGCCGTTGCGTTTGGTGAACAGAAGCCGGAGGGGGACCGTTTGAGCGATCTGGAAGGTCGCGTCTCAGGGCTTGAGTGGTCGGTCCATCAGACGACCGGAGACGGGGCTGCGTTGTTTCTGTTCGGAGCGTTCTGTGCACTTTGGGCGCAGAACACCGGAAGAAGCGCGTGGCTTTGGTTCTTCCTGGGGGTGCTGTTCAACGTCATCACAGTGCTTGTTCTTCTCGCGAAGAACTCCGACGACCGGGCGCGGCGAGCCGAAGTGGGCACGGCCCCGCCCGGCAACGAGGTTGCCCGATGACCGACAAAGCGGACGGGAAGCGACCGGGCGGCTGCTTGCTGAGCATGCTCTGGATCGCCGTCGGCGCTTTAGTGGGACTGGTAATCGGCTACCTGGTCGGCGTCTTGCTCGCGTGCTTCGTGCTGATGCCCAACAGCAATTTATGCGGCTTTGTCGGAGTCTTTATCACAGGGCCGCTTGGCTTTTTGGTCGGCGCTGCCTACGCCGCCTGGCGAACCATGGACGACTGACTCGAAGCCGAGAACCCAGGTTTGAACCGACTCGCATGCCCAACGCCCAGGCTTGCAGGCAAAATCGCTCTTCAACCCCTTGCCATTGCTGATCTTGCTGATTTTCGCGGTTCGCAGGTACCATTCAAAAATCGCGCGCTGAATAGTCCCTTCCGGCCGATGTTCGCGGGCTCGGCCTCGGGCGGTCCACTCCCTCGTGGCTAAGGCAATGCCGGCGCGAGGGCTCCGCTGACTTCCTGCGCGGTTCTTGTCGAGGTTCGGAATGCTGGCAGGTCAGGGCATCGCTTCTCGGCCGAGTTGGTCGCGACTTCTTTTATTGACCTGCGCGGCGGCCATCCTCACGCTCGCTCCCCGTGCCGCGCGATCGCAAGCGCCGGCTGAATCGCAGAACGGTTCCGAGAATCAGCCGGCCACCGAGAAACCTCGCCGCGACGATGGCTCGCCTGTGCGTCCGCAGTCGAAGGCACAATCTGTTCCCCAAGAGTATCGCTCGGCCGCGGGGCTTTATCAGAGCCAGCGGTGGGATCTGGCGGCCGATGAATTTCGGAGGTTCATCAAGAACCATCCGAATCACGAGCGGGTCCCCTACGCGCGGCTGTATCTGGGGCTCACGCTGGTCAACGCCGACAAGTATGCCGAGGCGCGCGACGTTCTGCGGGCCTACGTTCGCGATTATCCGCAGAGCAAGAACCTGCCCGACGCTTTGTACCGCGCGGGAGAGTGCAGCTACCTCCTCGACGATTTGAAATCGGCCGAGCGCGAACTGGGTCAGTTCGTAAAAGATTACCCGCGGCACGAGCTGGTCGAGTGGGCCCTCCCGTACCTGGGCGACAGCAAGCTGCGGTTGAAGGAGCCGGCCGCCGCGCGTGACTTGTTCAAATCGGCCCTCGAGCGGTTTCCCAAGAGTCGGCTGGCCGACGACGCCAGGTTCGGGCTCGCGCGGACGTACGAAGATCTCCACCAGGATCGCGCGGCTGCCGATCTGTACGCGGAGCTGGCCGCGGACAAGAACAGCGTGCGGGCTCCCCAGGCCCTCTTGAACCTGGCGACGATTCGCTTTCGCGCCCAGCAGTTTGACGAAGCGGCACGGACGTTCCTCGAGCTGGCGACAGAGTTCCCAAAATCATCGTTGGCGGGAGCCGCGCGTTTGAACGCAGGCTTCGCCTTTTACGAGCGAGGACGCTATCAGCGCGCGATCGAAGAGTTCGACCGCGCGGCCGGGGATAAACGCCAGGCCGTCGCGGCCGGGTATTGGAAGGGACTCAGCCAAAAGGCGCTCGGCGACTATCCGCACGCGCTCGACCAGCTCAAAGCGATTTACGAGTCTGATCCAAAAGGCCCGCAGGCCGAAGGCGCGCATTATTATTGGGCCGAGTGCGAGCTGCGGACTGGCCATTTCGACGCCGCCAAAAAACTCTTCTTGTCGGGCGTGGACAAATGGCCGAAGGGAGATCTCGCCGACGACGGGCTGCATTTTGCGGGCGAGGCAGCTTTGCTGGCCGGGTCGCTGGACGAGGCGAAACAGCTCGTCCATCGTTTCGAGCAAGCGCATCCGAACAGCCCGCTTAAGCTCCACGAGCAGATTTTGAAGGCGCGCGTGCTCAACGCCGACGCGGCGGCTCTGCTGAAAGAGTCCAACCGTCCCGACCGCCCGCTCAACGCGGCAAAAGCAGAGCAGGAACGCCGCGAGGCCATCGCGGCGCTCGAGAACGTCGTCTCGCAAAGTCATTTGCCGCGCACGATTGTGCTGGCTCGGCTTTATCTGGGACGCACGCTGGAAGAGACGGGCGACTTCGCGCGGGCCGTCGAAGTCCTGGCGCCGCTGGTCAGCCAGGCCGATCAACCGAAGGCCTCGTCGGAAGCCGTCGATGCGCTGGCTCTTTCCGGACACTGTCTGGTCGCGAGCGACAAGTTCGACAAAGCCATCGGGCCTTTGACGAAATACCTCACGCTGCGTCCGAAAGGCTCGCAGGCAGAACGAGCGCTTTCCGATCGGGCCATCGCCCACGCTCGTCTCAAGCAGCGCGAGGAGTCGGCCGCCGACCTGGCCCAGATGATCAACGCGTTCCCGCGCAGCCCGGTCACGGCCGAGACGGTTCGTCGGCTGGCCGAGCTTTCGTACGACGGGCGGGACTTTAAGACGGCCCTCGACCGGTTCGCAAAGCTCGCCGAGCTGGGCGGGCCGAAATCCGACGTCCGTCGGATGGGTCTCTCGGGTGTGGGCTGGTCGCAGTTCGAGTTGAAAGCCTTCGATCAGTCGGCGGCCGCCTTTGCCGAGGTCTTCGCGACGTT
>DASPSM010000635.1:0-3843 GCA_035623955.1 Planctomycetaceae bacterium | reverse complement strand
TCTTTGGCGATGTCCCAACCGAAGCGGATGTCGCGCCACTGCGCGGGGGTCGGCTTGCGACGCGTGAGGAATCCGTGTTTCACGAGAAGCTCCGGGCAAAAGTTGACGGCGGGCTCGAAATGGATGTCGTCGCGCGCGTATTCGCGGATGACGGCCAACAGCAGCGTGTCGTCTTTACGGTTCTCGCGGGCGTAACGCAGGAACAAGTGGATCGTGCGCCAGTCGGGGAGGTGCCGAATCCAGCGGAACTTCTGGAACAGCAGCGTTTTATCGACCTTGCCCGCCATCACCACGCGGTTGACGCCGAAGCGTTTGAAGACCGCGATCGACTTGCCAATGCGGCCGAGCGAAGCGGTGGTGTAATAGTCGCACAGCTCGCGCAGGCTGTCGGAAGCCACCCCGAGGAGACCAACGCCGACGACCGGCACTCCCTGGCGGCGGGCGGCTTCGGCAAACGCGATGGGGAACCGCCCGGCGCCGGCCAGCAAGCCGATACGCCGCAACGGTTCGATCGTCATTGTTCCCACTGAGGTATTCCTGCGCGGATCACGCGGCGTCGCGCGTGCGGTGGATTTTGGGCTCTTCGCTTAAAGGGCGTTTCGCCGACGGGTCGGCGCCGGCGATCTGGTTGCGAAGTTGGTCGGCAAATGCCGAAAGGTCGGCGACCTGCCGCTCGAGCTTCTTGAGCTGTTGCCGCATTTCGGGCAGTTTGTGCGTGGCCATCACGGCCCGCATGCATTCGGCTTCGGGGATGGCCGGGATGCCGACGTAGCGCTGGCCTTCGGGAACATCCTTGTGGACGCCGGCCTTGGCTCCCAGGACCGAGCGGCTGCCCAGGTGGACGTGATCGGCGATCCCCACCTGCCCCGCGCAGACGACGTAATCTCCACTGGTGACCGATCCGGCCAGTCCGACTTGCGAGACGAACAGGTTGTGGCGGCCGATCTCGCAGTTGTGTCCGATCATCACCAGGTTATCGAGCTTGGTCCCCTGGCCGATCACGGTTTCATCGACCATGGCGCGGTCGATTGTCGTGTTGGCGCCGATTTCGACGTCGTCCTCGATGCGCACCGTGCCGAAATGGGGAATCCGCTCGTGGCGGCCGTCGACCAGGCGATAACTGAACCCGTCCGCGCCGATGACGCATCCGGCATGGAGGATCACGCGATTGCCGACGATCACGTCGTCGTACAGGACCGCGTTGGGATAGACGACAACGTCGTCGCCCAACCGGCATCCGCGCCCGATGACGGCTCCCGGATGGATATCGCAGCGATCGCCCAAAATCACGCCGGCTCCGACATGCGCTCCGGGATGGATGTTGGTCTCTTTTCCGATGCGCGCCGTGGCGCTCACGTAGGCGTGGCACGAAATGCCGATCTCGGGCCGCAGTCGCCGCGGAGCAAAGTGCGCGGCCACGCGAACAAACGCCTGCTTGGGATCGTCGACGACAATGAACGCGGAATGAGGGCTCGCCAGCGCGGCTGCCTGGGCCTGCAACAGTCTCGCGACCAGAATAACGGCACCGCTGACGGGCTTGAGTCCGGTCGGCTTGCCACCGGCAAAGAAGGCAACCGAGCCGTGCCCGGCCTTCGAGAGCGACTGGGCGCGATCAATCAGCAAAGTCTCGTTGCCGAGCGCCTGGCCCCCCAACCATTCGGCCAGCGCCGCGACCCTGATCGCCATCGCGGATTCCTTTCCGACGTCGGTCAGGGACCACCGGGTCCAAAGACCGTCGCTCAGGTGACAAAAGAGGCCGCGTTCCGCGCGGCCGGAGGGGCGGTTTTAGCTCAATTCCCGGGCTTTGGACAAGGCCGGTTTGGGGCGGAAACTCGCAGTCGCAGGAGCGATAAGGCAAATTCCCGTCTGCAATTGCGCTCGCTTGCTGGGAACGTCGCAACCGTTGCGGCGAGTTGACCCCGCCATTGGGTCTTGCTACAAGAAACGCTCCCTGTCCGCAGGCGGTTCGGCCGCGACAGGAGCCGAACCCAGAACAAGGGACGACAGACGCATGGGACGGGTTGAACGCGATCGAGAGATCGCCCGCAAGCGCGCGCGGCGCTCGAAGCTCAAGAAGCTCAAGCTGCGGTACAGCAAGGCGACCGACCAGGCGTCGAAAAACGCCATTCTGGCCAAGGTCCGCCGCATCAGTCCCTTCGCGCACCTCGAAGCACCGGCCAAAGACTGAGCGCGTCTGGTTCTAGAACTGGTCTTACTCCGGTTCGTTCCGCGCACGTTTCTTGCGGTGTTTGCGCGGCTTCCAGCGTCCCGGCGCGCCCCAGTGCGCAAGAAAGCTGGGCTTGGCCTGCCCAGGCGTTTTCACTATCTTCCGGCGACTCCTCGTTCTCTTCCCCGCTCGAATGTTTCGCCGCGAGATCCTTCGATGCTGCGCTCTGACTATTTGCAGACATGCCGACGTCGGCGCTTCCCCAGCGTTCTCGTTGGCGGCCTGCTGCTGCCGGTCGTGATCAACTTTTTGGCTCCGCAAGGCGCTCGGGGGGATTCGGGTTCGCTGCTGCCCATTCAGCGGCAGACGCGCGAATACTCGATTTCGATCGACGGGACCCGGCGGGGCACTTCGACGACTCAGATTCGCAGCCGGGAAGGCGCCATCTGGCTGCATAGCAAGAGCGAGATCCGGATCAATTACTGGGTTTACAAGTACAACTACGTTTCTGAGGGGACCGAGATTTGGAAGAACGGGCGCGTGACGGCTCTTGAAAACACGGCCGACTACAACGGCACGCAATACCTGGTGAAAGGAGCTGCGACGTCACGCGGTCTGCAGCTCACGACCAACGGCACCGCGTCGCTTGCCAGTCCCGAGGCGTGGGATACGTCGTATTTGATCCTTCCCGAGCGGCTTGCAAAAGCCGATGCGGCACGCGTCGTGTTGCTCGATTCGGACAAGGGCCGCTGCCAGATCGGCAAGATTCAATATGTAGGGCAAGAAACTCTCGACGTCGCGGAAGGTCGCACGCCGTGCACCCACTACCATCTCACGGGAGACGCGCACGTCGATCTCTGGTTCGACGCCTCGCAGCGGCTCGTGCTCGAGGAGTCGCAGGAGTCGGGCCACAAAGTCCGATTCGAGCTGCTCTCGGTCACCGCGGAATAACGAACAAGGCGCCGAATCCCGCCGCTGTCAGCCGCCGGACTTGTCGTTCGGCGGTTTTTTCTGCGCCTAGCGCATCCGCGCCGTGGTCGCTTCGTAGCGCCGATCGGCCCACGCGTTCTGATAAAACGGCCCGCGGACCAGGTCGCGTCCAAACGGCAGCAGGGCCAGCGGCACGAGTTTGAAGTGCTGCAGCGCGAACGGAATGCCGATGATCGTGATCGCCAGGATGGCCGCCCAGATCAGATGATGCAAGGCGATCAGCCAGCCGAAAGTGAGCAGCCAGATGACGTTGAGCACCAGGTAGAGCGGCGAGTTGGCGTTCTCGTACTCGACCAGCTCGGTTCCAAAGGGCGCGAACGTCGCAATGCCGATCTTGATTTGCTGGTAGCCGAACGGAATGCCGATGATCGTCAGGCACAGGGCAACTCCGCCGAAGATGTACCCCAACCCGGAAAACAAACCGCCGCAAATCAGCCAGATGATGTTGCCTAGAAGCGACATGGGGTTGTCTCCGCCGGTCTTTCAATCGCCGCGCCTCATTGGGTCGGTTCAATCACATATTCGCCGCCGTCGGCCCAATCTTGGCTGCAATCGGGGCGGCGATTCGGGCCGCGAACAGTTACTGCATGACCTTCAGCAAGGGGAGGTAAATGGCCGAGGCGAAAACCAGCAGGATAGAAAGGGGCACCAGCGTCATGAAGAGTGAGAACCGATTCCGAGCTGTA
>DASPSM010000618.1:0-7202 GCA_035623955.1 Planctomycetaceae bacterium | reverse complement strand
CTGATTCCGTAGGCGCCCGATCCGACAACCAAAGGAGATTGTCGAAATGGCAGCGAAACGTTCCTCCGCTCACAAGACGAAGAAGAGCTCGTCGAAGAAGCACAGCGTGCGCAAGTCGACGAAGTCTCGCAGCGGAGCCCGCAAGTCGCATAAGGCCAAGAGCGGGGCGAAGAAGGTCCGCCGCAAGTAAGACGTTTGCGGAGCGCGGATCGCGCGGGTTGCCTGTGTCGCGCCCGCGCCGGTATCCGGCTCGATTTCCGAAAAAACAGGCCGGGCGAATCTCTCGCCCGGCCTGTTTTTTTTCCGGCAGCGGGCCGCCGCAGGGGCTGCGCACAGTCAGGTCGCTCACCCGTTCGACGCCAGGGCGCCACGGGAGTAAAATGCAGCCACTTGCTGAGGGAGTGGAAGCATGCAAACGACACCGTTGCGGCAGCGTCCGGCCTGGCAGGCTCTTCAGGCACACTACGAAGCGATCCGCAACCGACATCTGCGAGAGCTGTTTGCGGAGGACCCCCAGCGGGCCGACAAATTTTCACTCGACGCTCTCGGGATCCTGCTCGACTTTTCAAAAAACCGGATCACCGACGAGACGATGCGGCTGCTCTTGGAGCTGGCCGACCAGTCGGGGCTTCGCGAGCGCATCGACGCGATGTTCCGCGGCGAGAAGATCAACATCACGGAGAACCGGGCCGTGCTGCACGTCGCGCTTCGTGCTCCGCGCGACGAGGCGATCTACGTCGACGGAAAAAACGTCGTCCCTGAAGTGCACAAGGTTCTCGACAAGATGACCGATTTCGTCAACCGCGTTCACAGCGGGGCCTGGTTGGGGGCGACCGGCAAGACGATCAAAAACGTGGTCAATATCGGCATCGGCGGCTCCGATTTGGGACCGGCGATGGCCTACCAGGCGCTCAAACACTACAGCCAGCGGGAGATGACTTTCCGCTTTGTCTCGAATGTCGACGGCACCGATCTGGCCGAGGCGGTTCGCGATCTCGATTTGGCTCGAACGCTGTTTGTGATCTCGTCGAAGACGTTCACGACGCTGGAGACGCTGACCAACGCCCACACGGCGCGGCAGTGGTACATCGACCAATTGAAGGACGAAAAGGCGATCGCCAAACACTTCGTCGCCGTCTCGACCAACGAGGCGGAGGTGCGGAAATTCGGCATCGATCCCGCCAACATGTTCGAGTTCTGGGACTGGGTCGGCGGCCGGTACTCGTACACCTCGGCGATCGGCCTCTCGCTGATGTTGGCAATCGGTCCGCAACGATTCCGGGAAATGCTCGCAGGTTTTCACGAAATGGACGAGCACTTTCGCACGACGCCGTTCGCCCGCAACCTGCCCGTGATTCTCGGCTTGATCGGGGTGTGGTACGACAATTTCTTCGGAGCGCAGACCCTGGCCATCCTCCCCTACGACCAGTACCTCGAAAAACTCAGTGCGTACTTCGAGCAGCTCGACATGGAAAGCAACGGCAAGCACGTGACGCTCGACAGCCGAACCGTCGACTATCAGACAGGCCCGATCGTTTGGGGGACGCCCGGAACCAATGGTCAGCACGCCTACTACCAGCTCATCCATCAAGGGACAAAGCTCATTCCGTGCGACTTCATCGGCTTCTGCCAGTCGCTCAATCCGCTGGGGCGGCATCACGACCTCTTGATGGCCAATTTCTTCGCGCAGACCGAAGCGCTGGCTTTTGGCAAGACGCTCGAGCAGGTCAAGGCGGACGGAATTTCGGATTGGCTGGCTCCGCATCGCACGTTCGAGGGGAATCATCCGACGAACTCGATCCTGCTCGAGCGGCTGACCCCCGCCGCCCTGGGCAAGCTGGTTGCGCTGTACGAGCACAAGGTCTTCGTTCAAGGAACGATCTGGCAGATCAACTCGTTCGACCAATGGGGTGTCGAGTTGGGCAAGGTGCTGGCACAACGAATCGTCCCCGAGCTCGAGGGGACCGCAGCCACACCGGTCAAACACGACAGCTCAACCAGCCGACTCATCGAGCGCTACCGCAGTTTGCGGGTCGCCCCAACTAAATGAAGGAACGGATGTGATAAGGAGCCGCGCACGAAGTAAGCGGTCCGCCGGAGGCGGTTTATGCAGGCTAGCTGCGTGGGAGTCAGTGACAAGGTCACGCGGATAGCCCGCCAGAAGAGAAACCGCTTACTGCAGTAAGCGGTGTATTTTGGTTTGCTGCGTCACGTTCTTTCCACGGCGCTGCGGCTAGCGTGGCCGTGGTCGGGCCGTTGCTGAACATCAAGGAGTCAGACATGCAACTTGGAATGATCGGCCTGGGTCGAATGGGCGCCAATATGGTGCGGCGGCTCCTGAAAGGGGGTCATCAGTGTGTGGCGTTCGACAGGAATCCGGAGGCGGTGAAGGAACTCGTGAACGAGGGAGCCCAGGGGGCCGCGACGGTCGACGACCTCATTCAAAAGCTCAAGCCGCCGCGAGCCGTGTGGCTGATGGTGCCTGCCGGCGTCGTCGATAGCACGTTGGCCGATCTGACCCCGAAGCTCTCGCGCGGGGACATCGTGATCGACGGCGGCAACTCGTATTACATCGACGACATTCGCCGCGCGTCGGAACTCAAGGCCAAGGGCCTGCATTACGTCGACGTCGGGACCAGTGGCGGAGTCTGGGGACTGGAGCGAGGCTATTGCCAGATGATCGGCGGCGAGGACGCGATTGTGCGCGGGCTCGATCCGATTTTCGCCACGCTGGCCCCGCCAGTCAGCGCGGCTTCTCGCACGCCGGGTCGTGAGAAGATGCCCGCATCAACGGCCGAACACGGGTATCTGCACTGCGGCCCCAACGGCGCCGGCCACTTTGTGAAGATGGTCCATAACGGGATCGAATATGGCATCATGGCAGCTTATGCCGAGGGTCTGGCCGTCCTTAAAAGTGCAAACATCGGCAAGCAAAAGGAAGCGATCGACGCGGAAACGACTCCGCTCCGCGATCCCGAACATTATCAATTCGACCTCAACCTGGCGGACGTGGCCGAGGTCTGGCGTCGCGGGAGCGTGATTTCGTCGTGGCTTCTGGACCTGACGGCCCAGGCGCTGGGGCAAGATGCGAAGCTCGGAAAATTCTCGGGCCGCGTTTCGGATTCCGGCGAGGGACGCTGGACCATCAAGGCGGCCATCGACGAAGCCGTCCCGGTGCCGGTCCTCACGACGGCTTTGTACGAGCGATTCGCCTCTCGCGGCGAGTCGGACTACGCTGACCGCCTCTTGTCGGCGATGCGATTCGGCTTCGGCGGACATTTGGAGAAGAAGGGGCCGGCTGGACTCTAAAGAGCCGCGCACGAAGTAAGCCGTTGTTCGTTACCGCAACACAACCGGCGCGTCGCGTTGACACTCGAAAAATAACAAGGCCCGGCGGGCTGATCCGCTGCGGCAGATCGCTCACCGGGAGGCACT
Source organism: Planctomycetaceae bacterium (assembly GCA_035623955.1). Lineage (GTDB taxonomy): Bacteria > Planctomycetota > Planctomycetia > Planctomycetales > Planctomycetaceae > DASPSM01. The sequence goes on along the minus strand of DASPSM010000618.1, from coordinate 3,767 downwards.
CCATGACCGAATCACGATCCGATGCTCTAGTGGTGTTTGGCGCGACCGGGGATTTGTCGTTCAAGAAGATCTTTCCCTCGCTGCAGTCAATGGTGCGTCGCGGCAACCTGAAGGTCCCGGTGATCGGCGTGGCCAAATCGGGTTGGAACCTCGAGCAGTTCCGCCAGCGCGCCAAAGACAGCATCCAACAACACAGCCAATTCGATCCTCAGGAATTTGAGAAGCTCAGCAAGCTTCTGCGGTACGTCGACGGCGACTATGCCGACCCGGCCACGTTTGCCGCGCTGATCAAGGAATTGAGCAACTGCCACAGTCCCACGTTTTATTTGGCGATTCCGCCAGCGTTATTCGGGCTGGTGGTCGAGCAGTTGGGCAAGGCGCACTGCGCCGAAAATGCCCGCGTCGTGATCGAAAAGCCGTTCGGGCGCGATCTGCAGTCGGCCCAGGCGCTCAACAAGATCCTGCTCGGCACGTTCAACGAAAGCTCGATCTTTCGGATCGACCACTACCTGGGCAAGTCTCCCGTCCGCAACTTGCGCTACTTCCGCTTCGCAAACACGTTCCTCGAGCCGATTTGGAACCGCCGGTACGTTGAAAGCGTGCAGATCACGATGGCGGAAAATTTCGGCGTCGAAGGACGCGGCGGCTTCTACGAGGAAGCCGGGGCGATCCGCGACGTCATCGAGAACCATATGTTCCAGGTCCTCACCAACCTTGCCATGGAGCCTCCGGTTTCGGACGACGCAGAGTCGGTCCGCGACGAACGGGCAAAGGTGCTTCGCGCCATCCGTCCGCTGGATCCTTACCAGGTCGTCCGTGGGCAGTTCCGGGGGTACCGCAACGAAAAAGGAGTTGCGAAGAACTCGCGCGTCGAGACATTTGCGGCGGTCAAGCTGCAAATTCACTCGTGGCGCTGGGACGGGGTGCCGTTCTTCATCCGTGCCGGAAAGATGCTTCCGGTGACGTGCACCGAGGTGTTTGTCGAGTTACGCCGGCCCCCCGACATTTACTCCAATTCGCCGCTGGTTCCCAATCATGTTCGTTTTCGCTTGAGCCCCGAAATCACAATCGCGCTCGGCACGATGGTGATGGACCCCGGCGAAGAAATGGTGGGCCGCCCGCAGGAGTTGTTGGCAACCCACCAGCCGCAAGCTGACGAAATGGACGCCTACGAGCGGCTCTTGGGCGAGGCCATGCGCGGCGACCAGAGCCTGTTTGCCCGGGAGGACTACGTCGAGCAAGCCTGGCGCATCGTCGACCCCATCCTGGAAAAATCGACGCCGATTTACGAATACGACCCCGGAACCTGGGGCCCGGACGACGTCAATCGCCTGATCGCCCCGCCCGGCGGCTGGCATGATCCGGTGCTGAGCGCTCCGCGTCCGAAGCAATGAGCGCCGGAATTTCGGCCTGGCTTCGGGCACGTCTATCCGGTAGACCCGTTTGATGACCGCTGGGGATCAGATCGACTCCGCTTGGGGGGCTGACCATCTGGGCGCTGCTCACTTCTCGCTCCGCTTTGGATGTGCTTTGCTCGTTGGTCTTGGAGCACTAGCCACGTGCGGTGTGTCGTCCGGCGACGACATCGATATCCCAGACATCGGCGAGCCGTTCGACGTCAAGGCGTTCGAGGCGTACTCGCTGCCTGCCGGCAAGAACGCCGACTCGTTGTACCTCTTGGCACAGCGGTCACTGGTCAAGCTGGACTACCATCGTCTCGAGTTTGCTGCATCCCAGGCGACTGAGAAGAGCGCGCGGCAAGCGGCCCTCAGGGGCTGGCGCGAGGCGAACGAGGGTGCGCGTCACTGGCTCGACGCCAATACAAAGGCTCTCGGTGTCTGGAAGGTGGGAACCGAGCGAGCCGAGGCGATCGAGGTCCCGTTGAGCGAGTTTGAGTACGAATCGTTGCTGCCGATCGCGCAGGATGCCCGCGTCTTTACCATGCTCGCTCTGCTCAAAGCCAGTCAGCTGACGAGCGAGGGGCACACGGCCGAGGCCTGGAGCTGGTATCGGGCAGCGCTACGGGCCAGCCGGCACATCGGGATGTATGGTTGTGCTGTCGAGCGGATGATCGGGACGGAAGTTTGCCGTCTGGCGCGGGCTCCGATCCTGAACTGGGCCGCTCGGCCGGAGGTGAGCGCGGCGGACCTTCGCCAGGCGCTGACCGACGTCGCTGTCGTTGACGCGATGACCGCGCCTGTCTCGCGCACGCTCAAGGTCGAATATCTCAGCGTGCGGCATTCGATCCCTCGAATCCTGGCCAACCTGCGGAAGGAACACCCCTTCGTGGCGGTCGCCGTCCGACAGAGCGGCCGGCCGGAGAAAATGGTGCGCGTCGCCAACCTGTGGTTTGCAAACTGGCTGGCCAACGCGGAGCGTCCGCGCTGGCAGCGAAAGCCGATGACCGACAAGAGAATCGGCCTCTTCGAGCCGGACCCCGGTTCGCCCAAGCTCCCGCCGGCCCGCGAGCTGAAAAAGCTCGTGGCGATGCAACTGTCGGGCCTCGAACCGAACATGGGAATGATCAGCTCTCCGATCGTCGACTACGCCTTGCCCGGCATGACGTCGCTCTTTGACGTCGACGATCAAGATCGCGTCAATCGAGCCGCCGTCAGCGTCGGCCTGGCATTGCAGCTTTATTTCCGCGAGCATGGCCAGTTTCCCCAGGCGCTTGCAGAGCTCGTTCAGGCCGGCTATTTGAAGTCCGTTCTTCTTGATCCGTTCGGCAAGGGAGAGGCGATGCATTATCGCCTCGAGGGGTCCTCGACCGATCACGCGGTGGTCTGGAGCGTAGGCTTGGATGGAACCAATCAAGAGGGCAAACTGCCAACGGCCGAGTCGGACTCGCTCGAGAAGCCCAGCGCTGTTTTTGAGATCCGAGCGGTCCAAAAATCGCAGGGCGTCAGGTAGCATCCCAACGGGAGTGACGACTGATGGCTCAACCCTTGCCCAAAATCTTTCTCGCCCGACATGGGCAAACCCAGTGGAGCCTCTCTGGTCAGCATACCGGGCGGTCGGATATTCCGCTGACGGCGGAGGGGGAACAAAACGCGCGGCGGCTGGGTGAGCGGTTGGCCAAGATCACGGACCCGATCGCAATCGTGCTGACGAGCCCGGTCCAGCGGGCGCGGCGAACGGCCGAGCTGGCCGGTTTCGGTGATCGGGCCCAAGTCGATCCCGACTTGTATGAATGGGATTACGGAGAGTACGAGGGCCGAAAGACCGCCGACATCCGGCGGGAACGTCCGGATTGGCAGCTGTTTCGCGATGGCGTACCGGGCGGCGAAACGCTCGAGCAGGTGGCCGCACGGGCCGATCGCGTGATTGCCCGGGTGCGTGCGGCGGGGGGCAATGCGATTCTGTTCTCGAGTGGGCACATCTTACGAGTGCTGGGGGCACGCTGGTGCGTGTTTGAGCCGTCGGCAGCCGGGCATCTCGACCTGGGCACGGCGTCGCTCAGCGTGCTGAGCTACGAGCACTCTTTAGAGGAGCCGGTGGTCCGGCTTTGGAACGATCGCGAGCATCTCAATCCGTAAGAGACCCCGTCGCGATCGGTACGAGAGCGACCGGCTATTTCGTGCGATCGAGTTTGGCTGCGGCCGCGGAATCGGCCAGCAGCACAGCCCGCGCGCTTTCGATTCGTCCCGCCGGAATCGATCGGTTACCGGCCAGCATCTTCGACAGCGGCTCGACCTTGTTGGCTCCGGTCACCAGCCAGAGGATTTTCGCCGCACGATTGAGGATTGGATAAGTGAGAGTCATCCGCC
>DASPSM010000608.1:0-5335 GCA_035623955.1 Planctomycetaceae bacterium | reverse complement strand
CTATGAGCTGGTCTGCACGAACTCGACCAACGGCAACAACATCAAGAGCAGTGCCGGCACGGTCTACTCCATCACGGCATTCAACAACGGCACCAGCCCCTATTACCTGAAGCTCTACAACACCTCGTCGAGCCCAACCGTCGGCACAAGCACCGTCGTCGCCTGCTACGGAATTCCAGCCGGCGGCGGAAACAATATCCCCATTCCACCCCAAGGACTGAACTTCTCCACCGGGATCTCCATAGCCTGCACAGGCGGCATCGCCAACTCGGACACGACAACGATCCCCGCCTCGACGGTTGTTATCACGGTGGCCTACGCATGATTACCACGTTCGGAATTCTCCTGCTCTTGTGGCCCTATATTCCTCCGTCGGCTGGTGGGATGACGGGCCTGTTTGCGGCCGACGTCCAGGCCAGCGGACTTGTCGGTCCGGCTGCGTTCACGGTGCAAACAACGGTGATGCGCGCTTCAACTTGGTGAAGGAACTTTTGCAATGATTTATCTGATCGCCAATGGCCCGATGCAAACGACGGCCGCGTTCGCCAAGGTGGGGACCGGCACGACCATCAAAACGATGCTGCAGCTGAAACCCACCGTGCCGTGCCGAATCGTCGAGTGGGGCTACAGCTATGACGGCTTCACGGCAGCCACGCCGCTGCAAATGGAACTGATCGAGACGGGGACCGTGAGCGCGACGGTCACGGCCTACGCGGCGGCCGACATCACGGGCATCGATGGCGAGGCCGTCGACTTCGGCTCGCCGACGTCGAACTACATCACCGTCGGCACGGCGGCGTCGGGCTACAACGCCAGTGCCGAGGGCACGATCACTTCGGTCCGGAACCTTTCCGGTCCGCTCTTGGCCCCGCCGACCGGCCCCTACGTGGAGCAGCTGCCGCTCGGACAGGAAGCCTGGTGCCAGGCGGGGAACTTCACTCGCATCCGCGTGACGGCCCCCGCGGGGGTGAACATGTACTGCTACTTGAAAATTCTCTTTTAGAGAAAGCGAAATATGACTGCGATTCTCGAAATGCGGCTGAAGGCGGCGAAAGATGCCGAGGCGATCGGCCTGTTGGAGGCGGTGAAAACCGTCGCCCAGGATGGAGGCAAAACCTCGGCGAAGTCGCACGAGTGGATGAAGGTTTGGAACGGCAAGCGGTTCTTTTACGGCGAGCGGTATGGCGATCCGACGTATCCGTACGCGGAAGTCTGCGTGCTCAAGCTCAGCAAGGATCATCCCGTTCACAATCCGCCGGAGGCCGGCAAGGTTTTCAGCGGAAATCCCGAGACGTCCGTGACGGGGACCGATTTGTTGTTCTCGGTCGAGAATGCCGGCAAAAGCCCCGGCGGCGACGTGATGTGCCTGCGTTCGGGCCCCTGGACGGGCGAAGTCCTCAAAGAGGCCGACCGCATCCGCAGCCTGCCGCCAGTCACGAAAGCCTCGCTCGTCAATTCCCTGCTGGCCCGCGAGCAAGCGAACTTCGCCCCCTACGAGCCAGTGGCTTCTCCTGCGGGCTAGCCGCTTCACGTTTTTTCATGCTCCCATGCGGCTAGCCCGCACAGAGTCGTTGGCGTCGGCCGTGATGGCCGAAACGGCCAACGCCGGCTAAGGCAGGTTACACCTGTGGCTCGATATGGTCGTGGATTTCCGCATCGTCCGCTTACGAGTTACAGCCTCGAGACGGGTTCGCCTCCGGCGGTCGCCACGCCGAACTACACCGGCTACGTGGTGCTGGCACGCGATCGGCGTCGCAAGCCGAAACCGGCGATCGTCTATGAGCCGCCCGTGGTCGGCCCGCCGGCGCCAGCGATCAATATCCCCGGCTACTACGGATACTTCGTCCACGCCCGCCGAGGCGCTCGCCCGGACATTCGCAAACGGACGCACACGACAAAGCTCCGGCTCGTGCCGGCCGGCGGATTCGTGGGAGCAAAACTCGGCTACCTGACCGTCACACCGACGCGGAAATCGACCAGCTTCACCACAACACCCACACGACAAGCAAATCTAACCTCCCAATGAGCGAGCCGGTGGCTCTTCCTGCGGGCTAGCCGCCCGCTTCGCGGTCTGTGCGGGCTAGCCGCGTCACATTTTTCCCCGGTCCGATGCGGCTAGCCCGCACGAGCCGCGAAGCGGGCGGACATGGCAAATCTGTTCGTCGGCAACGACAACGATGTGTACTTGCAAGGCTACGTCCTTGCCGCGACGGGCGCGGCCGTCACCGATGCGCTCCCCGCGTTCACGGTCTACTTCAACGTCGGCACCGAAAACGACCCGGTGCAGGGATCGGCGATCAGCGGACTCTCCGCCATCTCGATGTCGTTCGTCGCCGGCACCAACGGCGACTATCGCGGCAAAATCCCCGGCAACTCGGGGCTCAGCGTCGGCAGCCAGTATTTCATCGTCGTCACCTTTGCCAACTATCTCGATTCCTTCCAAGCCTGGTTCCAAGCCGTCTACAGGACCGGCAGCTAAGCGGCAGGCCGCCTTGTGCGGGCTAGCCGCACGTGCGCGAGTAAAAACTTCACGCGGCTAGCCCGCAGAATGCGGATGCCAATCCGTGGCGGATGCGGTTGTTTATCGGGCGATGCAGGATATTCAGAGCGCCATTCAGGGGGCGATCACTGGCGGTACGCTCGTCGGTTTGAGCTCGTCGAATGTTTTCATTCAGAAGATTGCGACGGACAGAAACCAGCAGAACTTTCCGTTCGTCACGATTGCTCCGATTGGCGAGGAGCTGCCCGCGACCGGAACGAACGACCTCGACACGGTCGTTTACAAAATCCTGGTGGCGATCGTCAACAACGACAATCAGGACCAGGCCGGCAATGCGGCACAGGGCATCGGCTTCGAGCAGGAGCTGCAATGGAAGCAGAACATTCGCCGGCTGTTCCACATGAAGCAGCTTGGACCGCTGACGACCGAGAGCGTCAAGACGACGGTGAAATCGCTGATCACGGTCGATCCGTCGGCCTGGTACGCGAATCTCTGGCTGTGCGCGATCGAGATCGATGCCGAGTGCCGCGAGGTGCGAACGCAGGATGCCAGCTAACGTCAACTTTTGGGCCGCGAAGGACAGCGTTTTTGCGATTGGTGAATTGATGGACGTGCGAATCAAAGCGACGGCGGCAGGCAGCGAGAACCCGGGCGATTGGACCGTTGCCCTGATCGTTTCGAGGGACGCAGTCGACGCACTGGGCCTCGAAACAGGCGAGATGCGGCAGGCACTGGGCCGCATCGTCCTCGACGCAATTCGGCAGGCGAAAGACAAAGAGGTCCAAAGTGTCTGAGCCGACAAGGCCGGCGACCGCGGCTTCAAAAGAAGACGTCGGCGCCAACGCCGAGCCAATGATGCTGCTGCACGCGCAATGCGGCCGCCGGCACTTTCCAAGCGACGACGTCGCGGCCAACGTCGCGGCCTACAAGCAGGCCTTCGGCCTGGCTCCGGAAACAATGCTCGTCGGCAGAGTGCATCGGCAGTTCGACGCGGGACGCCAGCCGATCGACCGCGGCGAGCCGATCGAAGTGGCGCTGGCGAGTGCGACAGAGTTGGCGGCCAAATCGCTCAAACCGCAGCACCGCTCCGTGGAGTCGCAAGAGGAACGGCAAGCACCGTGACAGAGGAAATCCCCATTGAGCAGTTCGACGCCTGGCTCGTCGGGTTTGTGCAATCGATCGAGACGCTCGCTGCTTCGCCCGTGTTCGAGGAGCCGCTGGACGGTTTCATGCAGTCGATCGCCGGGGGATTCGAGTCGAGCCAGTCGCCGTTCGGTGCCGGTTTGGCTCGACCGAAAGGCGAGCGACCCAAAGGGCACAATCTCGTCCCCAACCAACACGGAACCGGCCGGATTCCCGCCCGACCATTCTCAGGCATCAACGACGAACAGGCGCAGCGGGCCGTCAACCTGCTCCGCGAAAACCTCATCAAGACACTCGGCTCTCACGCAGCCCCATAAAGGACCAGAGGCATGGGCACACCGTCAATCGGCTTTTCATCACAAATGGCTCTCTCGTCGACGTCGAGCTTTTCCAGTTCGTCGCTGTGGCTCGAATTCGAGAGCGAATCGATCGTCGCGCAGCGATCCTTCTCGGACAGTCCCGGCATCCGCGGCACGCGCTCCTATGCCGAGGAACGGACGCGGACGATGCCGTACAAAATCTCCGGCACGGTCAATCTGCTCTGCGACGTCACGATGATGGACGATCTCTTGGCTTATATCCTCGGAACAGGGCCGACTTCCGAGGTTTATTCTCTCACGGAAACGCTCCCCAGCTTCTACTTGATGATTGATCGTGTGGCGAAGGTCTTTACCTACGGGCCGTGCTATGTCGGCAAGGCGACGTTCAGTTCTTCGCCCGGCAACGCCCAGCTGCGCTGCGCTCTGGAGGTCGAAGCCGAGACGGAATCGGTCGCCAACGCCGGCAGCTTCCCCACCGGAATGACGACCGACACCAAGCGCCCGTTTATCTATTCCGACGTGGCGTTCACGCTGCTTGGGGGCACGGCGTATTCGGGGTTCAGTTGGGAATTGACGATCGACAATCATCTGCTCGTCGACCGCTTCGTCAACGAGCTGACACGCTCGCAAATCCCGGCCGTCGACCGGACCGTGACGGTCAAGATGCAGACCCCGTGGTCCTCGACGGAAACGTCGCTCTACAACATTGCCGCCGCCTCATTCGGCTCGGCGACGGCCGTCTTCACGAATGCCGAAGAAACGATCAACTCGACGGTCTCGACCCTGACCTTTTCGACGCCCTATCTGATGTGGCCGGGCAAGAACCCGGTCGTCACCAAGAAGGGGGACGAAATCAAGCTCGAGATCGACGGCCAGGCCCGCAAGACGGGCAGCACGCTGGAATTCAGCGTCACCAACGCCCACGGGTAGGCGCTTCGCCTGGTCCAAGGTCCAAAGTCCAAGGTCCAAAGTCGGGCAGAGAAAACCGCGTTCCGGCTTTGTCGCCTTTGACCTTCGACATTGGACTTTGGACTCAACTTTTCGACTTTCGACCTTGGACTTTGGACCAAAAACATGACCATCGGATTCATCGACGACGGATACACGGTCAATGGCTACGTGAAGGAGGCCCCGGGGCTCCATGCGGCCGTGTCGTTCACGTATCGGGCCGCGACGGCCAGCGATCGGGCGGCCGTTTATGGCAACGGCTTCGACAATCTGCAGGCGGACAAGAAGGTCGAGCGCGTGGCGGCGTTTCTCGCCAAGGCGATCAAGAACTGGGACTTGAAGAACGCCAAGGGGGAGCCGGTGCCGCACGACGGGGCAACGCTGCGCAAGCTGCCGGTGACGCTTTACGACCGGCTGCAGGCGA